>JAYSQH010000120.1:0-10099 GCA_043721655.1 Phycicoccus sp.
GTGAAGCCGGGTTACGCGGCCCTGATCCAGGCCTGACAGCAGGAGTGTGTGGCCAGCCGCGACCTCACAGCGTGGCGACCACCTTTCGAACCGCTCGGATGGTGCGGTCCACGTCGGCGGGCGTCGTTGCCCAGCTCGACACCGAACAGCGCTGGACTGCACGGCCACGCCAGGTGGCCGGGGTCAAGACCGCCTCGCCACCGGCCAGCAGCCGGCGTCCCACCTCGACGGTGCGGGCATCATCACCGAACGACGTCATGATCTGTGTGAAGACCACGTCGTTGACCACCTCGACGCCGGGGATCGTCTCCAGGCCGGTGGCCATCTGCGTCGCCCGCTCACACAGCTGCTCGACAAGAGCGGCCAGTCCGTCGCGACCCAGGCTCCGCAGAGCAGCCCAAACAGGGAAGCCGCGGGCCCGCCGGGAGAACTCGGGGACTCGCTCCAGGGGGTCACCTGCCCCACGAATCAGGTAGTCCGCCTCGACGCCGAACGCGCCCGCGAGCGCCGCGGGGTCTCGCACCAGCGCCACCCCGCAGTCGTAGGGCACGTTGAGTGTCTTGTGCGCGTCGGTGGCCCAGGAGTCGGCTGCCGCCACGCCGTCGGTCAGATGGCGCAGCCGGGGGCTGGCGGCTGCCCAGAGGCCAAACGCGCCGTCCACGTGGACCCACGCGTCATGCCTACGGGCAATCTCGATCGCGTCAACGAAGGGGTCAAAGGCGCCGGAGTGCACCTCGCCCGCCTGGAGGCAGACGATCACCGGTCCTTCATCGGCGTCGAGAACGGACGCGAGCGCTGCCGACTCGAGCCGTCCCTGGCTGTCGGTGGCCACTTCGAGCACGGCGTCCTGACCGAGTCCGAGGTAGCGCACCGCGCGGTCGATGGTGTCGTGCCGGTCCTGGCCAACCGCGACCCGGACTCTGGGCGCTTCGAACAGTCCTCGGCTGTTGACATTCCAACCATGCCGGGCCAGAACCGCGTGACGCCCGGCCGACAGGCACGTGAAGTTGGCCATCATGGCGCCCGTAACCAGCCCGACGCCCGTTTCGTGCGGCAGGCCAAGTGCGTCGACGATCCACTGTCCGGCGATGGTCTCGGCCGCGGCCGCTGCAGGGGCGAGGGAGTTGAGTCCGGCGTTCTGGTCCCACACGCTGGTCAGCCAGTCGGCGCCCAGAGCCGCCGGCAGCTCACCCCCGACCACGAAGCCGAAGAACCGACCTCCAGGTGTGCCCGTGATTCCTGGGCCGGCCCGGCGCGCCAGGTCGTCAATGACGTCCACAGCGTCAGAGCCGCCGGCCGGCAGCTCCCCGCCGAGAGCCTCCAGCATCTCCTCGTAGGTGGCTCGCGGCCAGACCGGTCGATTGTCCAGCGAGTCAAGGAACTCGGTGGCAAGCTCGTGAGCCCGCGCCAACGACCTCTGCCGATCATCCATGTCAGGCTCCGCTTCTCACGTGGGACGTGGTTTCGTCCCGGTTGTTGGTCCAGGCGTCAGCGGACCGGCTGAGGCAGCGAGTCGAGCGGGTCCGCAGGGATGAGCCGAAGACGCAGGGCGGCGTCCCGCTGCAGCCGGATCCAGTCGCGTCTGCGACGATCGGCAATGACGGCGGCCAGCACCAGCTCGGGATGCGTGCCAGCCGGGGGCAGTGGGGCCAGGTAGGCGATCACCTCATCGTGCAGCTGGACGCCCAGGGTCGCGCGCGAGTGCTGGCTCAGCAGAGGTGCGCGCATGAGGAACTGGCGGACCGCCATGGCCAGGCCGTCCGGCAGCCGGGCGATGTCTGCGCTCGCCGCCCAGGCAGCCAGGTGGGGCGGCATCATCGAAGGCGGCGGCAGCGTGATGTGGATCCGCTCCCGCACCACGTAGGTGCCGGCCGCGTAGTCGCCAAGTCGCTTGCCCTTGCTGCTCACCAGGCCGCTGACCAGCGCAGGCACCCCGATCAGGGCCCACAGCTCGACGAACCCGACGAGCGCGCGGGTCAAGGCGTGACGAAACCCGATCGGCCCGGCATCATCGCGAACGGTTCGCAGGCCGGTGGCGAACTTGCCCACCGAACGGCCGCGGGTCAGGGTCTCCAGTGTGGTTGGCAGGACCACCGAGACCAGCACCAGGAGCACGGTCATGGCGACGCCCACAATAGCCTCGTCCGCGTCCTGGGTGATCAGCATGGTCAAGAACAGGCCGATCCACAGGGCCACGCCCCCGATCAACAGGTCCAGGAAGCCAGAGAGCGCGCGGATGCCGATGCCGGCGGCGGGAAGCTCCAGGGCGACCGCCTCGCCGGTGACGAGGTCGTCGATCCCGACGCCAACAGTGCTGCTGGTCATGGTGGGCTCACGTTCATACCCGTGCTGTTGTTCATACCCGTGCCGTTGCCCATGATCTGCCCAGCGTATCTTGCGAGACCCGCACAGGGGTAGCCGCGAATACAGTGTGGGCGTGGATCTCGACGCGTTCGTGGCAGCGCACCAGGGGGAGTGGAGTCGCCTCGAGAACTTGGCGCGCCACGGTTCGGGCAGCGGTGCTGAGGCCGACGAGCTCCTCGACCTGTATCAGCGGGTGGCCACCCACCTGTCCGTGGTCCGGTCGGCGGCCCCGGACCCCAGCCTGGTGACCTACCTGTCGTCGCTGCTGGCACGTGCGCGAACGCGGTCCGCCGGGACGAGGTCGGTGGCGTGGTCGGATCTGGGGGGCTTCTTCACCGACACGTTTCCCGCGGCTCTGTACCGGACCCGGCGGTGGTGGATCCTCACTGCGCTGGTCAACGTCGCGGCAGCGCTGGTGGTCGGGTGGTGGTTCCTGTCCCACCCGCAGTTCGAGTCCTCGTTGATGTCCCCCTCCGAGATCGACAAGCTCGTCAACACCGACTTCGAGCACTACTACACCGAGTTCGCCGCGTCGCACTTCGCCGCGCTGGTCTGGACGCACAACGCCTGGCTCACGGCCCTCTCTATCGCGCTCGGCGTCCTCGGCGTCCCGGTGGTCTACCTGCTCTTCGAGAACGTCCTCAACCTGGGGCTCATGGGCGCGATCATGATCAACCACGACCGCGGCGCCCTGTTCTTCGGTCTGATCGCTCCGCACGGGCTGCTGGAGCTGACAGCGGTCTTCATCGCCGGCGCGACCGGCCTGCGGTTGTTCTGGGCCTGGATCGACCCGGGACCTCGAACCCGCGGTCGAGCCGTTGCCGAGGAAGGCCGTTCGGCCATTGCTGTGGCGCTCGGACTCGTGGTCGTGCTGGCCGTCTCGGGAGTCATCGAGGCGTTCGTGACTCCCTCGCCGCTGCCCACGTGGGCGCGAATCAGCATCGGCGTGACCGTCGAACTCGCTTTCCTGACCTACGTATTCACGGTCGGACGCTGGGCGTGTCAGCGCGGGGCGACCGGAGATGTGTCAGCGCGGGACGCGGGCGACACGGCACCGGTCGTGGGCTGACTCCAGCTGCCAGGCCGGGTGACTGTTCGGCAACCTCTGACCGTTCGGCGCGTTCTGGGTCACTACAGCAGGCCACGGCTCTTGAGCAGCAGGTAGTGATCGGTCAAGGCCACCGGAAGCAGCTCCGGCTCGGCATCGATCACGTGGACACCAAGGTGGCGCAACACGTCGGCGGTGCGTTCGCGCAGGCCGAGGGTACGTTCGGCGGCGGCGGCGTCGTAGACACGCGAGGTGCTGCTGACATCCCCAGCCATCGCTGAAAGCGCCGGGTCGGCGACCGAGGCCAGGATCACCCGATGATGACGAGTGAGAGCCGCAAGGCTTGGCAACAGGCTCTCCTCGATGGCCGCAGGCTCGAGCGGAGTCAGCAGGACGACCAGAGAACGGCGGCGGCTGAGCCCGGCGATAGCCCCCGCCATCATCGACCAGTCGGCCTCGAGCAGGGCGGGCTCCAGCGGGGCCATAGCGGTCACGAGGTCGCCCAGGAGCGTCGTACGACTCGCACCGCGCAGGCGAGCGCGCACCTGACGGTCGCCTGCCAGGAAGTCCACGCGGTCACCGGCCCGCGAGGCCACTGCGGCCAACAGCAGGGAGGCGTCCATGGCCGCGTCCAGCCGGGGCATGTCCCCGACCCGGCCGGCGGAGGTTCTCGAGGTGTCCAGGACCAGGATCAGGCGCCGGTCGCGCTCGGGCTGCCATGTGCGCACGACGACCGCGGTGCGGCGAGCGGTCGCCCGCCAGTCGATGCTGCGTACGTCATCGCCGACCACGTAGTCGCGCAGCGAGTCGAACTCAGTGCCGGCCCCGCGAACGCGGACCGCCGAGCGGCCGTCGAGCTGCCGCAGTACGGCTAGTCGGCTGGGCAGGTGCTTTCGCGAGGTGAACGGCGGCAGTGCGCGGATAGCTCCTTCGACCGGGAACGAGCGCTGTCGGGCGGCCAGCCCGAGTGGTCCGACGCTGCGCACCGTGACCCGGTCGGCCCGCCGGTCGCCGCGGCGGGTCGGCGTCAGGGGGGTCCGAAGGGCGATGCGTTCACCGCCGCGGACAGTGGCCGTATGCCGGTCGCCCGCGGCCCCCGCCGAAGGTTGCCAGGCGTCGCGCACGATGGCTCGCAGACGTCGCGGTGTCGGGTTGGTCAGCCACAGCGTCGTGGAGCCGCTCACGCCCAGCCGGACCTGGTGGACGCGGTCTCGTCCGATGACGAGCTTGCGGGGACTCAACGCCAGCCACAGGTCGAGCCCGATGGCGCACAGGGTGATGAGCCACCAGATCCGGACGGTTGTCATGGTCGGCTGGAGCATCACGGCGACGAGCCCAACCAGCAGGAGCGCGGGCGCGCGCCCGGTCAGAGCCACGGTCAGCGGGGAACGGGCACGGAGGAGAGGGCGCTGGCCAGCACCGACCCGACATTGACGCCCTCGAGCTCGGCCTCCGGTCGAAGCGACAGCCGGTGGGCCAGTGTCGCGTGCGCGAGCGCCTTGACGTCGTCGGGGGTCACGAACTCCCGGCCGCTCAGCCAGGCCCAGGCGCGGCTGGTCGCCATCAGCGCGGTGGCACCCCGCGGGCTGGCGCCCAGGGACAGCGACGGAGACTGCCGGGTGGCCCG
This sequence comes from Phycicoccus sp., assembly GCA_043721655.1. Classification (GTDB taxonomy): domain Bacteria; phylum Actinomycetota; class Actinomycetes; order Actinomycetales; family Dermatophilaceae; genus UBA4719. Next base: position 5,040 of record JAYSQH010000120.1, read on the forward strand.
GGCGATGTCGACGATGTAACCCGTGACCTCGGGCGAGACGGTCACCGTCCGAACGGCTGCCACCCCGGCCTCGAGGTCGGCCGGGCTGGCGACGGCGCGCAGTCCGGCCGCCGCCAGGTTGCGAGGGTCGAAGCCGGAGGCGTGCCGGTTGACCACCTCGATCTCGTCCTCGCGCGGGGGCAGCGGCAGCTCGACCTTGAGCAGGAAACGGTCGAGCTGAGCCTCGGGCAACGGGTAGGTGCCTTCGTACTCGACCGGGTTCTGGGTCGCGGCGACCATGAACGGCCACGGCAGGGGCCGGGGCACGCCGTCGACCGAGACCTGGCGCTCCTCCATCGACTCCAGCAGTGCGGACTGGGTCTTGGGCGGCGTCCGGTTGATCTCGTCGGCGAGCAGCAGGTTGGTGAACACCGGCCCCTCGCGGAAGGAGAACTCGGCGCTGTGCGGGTCGTAGATCAACGAGCCGGTGATGTCGCCCGGCATCAGGTCGGGTGTGAACTGGACCCGCTTGGTCTGGACGTCGAGCGCGGCAGCCACGGCGCGGATGAGCAGCGTCTTGGCCACGCCGGGCACGCCCTCGAGCAGGATGTGGCCACGGCTCAGCAGCGCGATGATGATGCCGGACACCGCGGCGTCCTGCCCGACGACCGCCTTGGCGACCTCGTGGCGCACTGCGATCAGCGAGGCACGAGCCTGGTCGGAGGCGGCCCGCGTGGTGGAGTCCTGAGTTGTCTGACTGACGTCCGTCATGGTCGGCGTACTTCCTTCTCTAGTGCTGTGAGGGCGTTGGCACGTTCCAGGAGTGACGAGTCGTCATGCGCTGCAGGCGAGCTCAGCAGACGAAGCACATCCTCGTAGCGACGGCCGCTGACCGCAGCCGCTGCCGCTGCAACACCGCTGATGTTCGAGGACACAGGCAGCCCGAGGTATGCCGCAAGACGCCGTCGCGCCGCGAGCTGCAGCACGGCCAGGGCTCTGGTGCGGTCGCGGGCCTTGCGGTACATCCGCCCGCGGCTCTCGGTGGTCTCGACAGCCCGGACGATGACGGGCAGCGGCTCGGTGACCAGGCGTCCGAGGCGGCGCCCGCGCCAGAGACACAGGAGGATGACGGCGGAGCTCCCTAGTGCCAAGCCCGGCTGGAACCACGAGGGCGCGATGGATCTCGAGTTGCCGTCGACGGCCGAGATGTCGGCCAGCGAGGGGACGTACCAGATCAGGCGGTCAGAGTGTCCCAAGAGGCGCAGGGCGATCGCCGCGTTGTCGGAGTCAAGAATGGCGCCGTTGGTGATCAGGCTGTCGTTCCCGAGCACCGTCACCGGCGGTCGTCCCGGGGTACGCGGGAGGCTGACCATCGCTCCGCCGCCGTCGATCGTGTCGGGGAAGCACGTCGAGGCGGCACCGGCGCTGGCGGCTGTCGCGTAGGCGCGACCGGCCTCAGCGAGCCGGAAGTCACTGCCAAGGTCAGTGCCCTGGCAGCCGGCGTTCACATCCGTCAGATCCGTGAGGTGGGACTCGACTGGCAGGCCCATGCCCTTGGTGACTTCAGGGTCGGGGTCGAGCAGGACCAGGCTGGCAGCAGACGCAGCATGTGAGAGTGCCGTCCGCGCCGTCCGACCCGAGAGCCGGATGGTGTTCGTGACCACGACCGTCGTTGCACCGTCGATGGTCTGGTCGAGAAGCGCGCGTTGGCTCCGGACGACGGTCACGCTGACCCCGTGGTTGCGCAGCACGTGGGCCAGGGCCTGTGCTCCGGAGTAGCCAGGGTTGGCCGGGTCGAGATCGTCGGGATTGCCCTTGCCGCCGGGGGTCAGCAGCGTCACGGCCAGCGTGGCTGCCAGGAGCAGGCCGACCACGATCGAGGGTGTGAACCATCGAGGACGCCTGCCCTTGAAGCGTTTCGAGTCAGGGGCAGTGGTCGGTTCACCTGTGAGCGGGGCTGTCGTGGTCGTCATACCGGAAGATCCTGGAGCGGCGTTGCGGCAAGCAGCGGGCGGGTCCTGACCAGCTCCGTATCGAGCCGTTGGACCTGGCCGGCCTTTTCCGCGGTGGCGCGACGATGGCCATAGCGCACGGCATCGAACACATCGGCTGCCTGCGCGAGCCGGTCTGCGTGGTCGGGGAAGCGTGGCGCCAGCGCGAGGCTGACCTCGTGGGCGGTACGGCTGGGGGCGTCGTCGAGCAGCGTGCGATCGCTAGTGTCCTTGGCGATGGCGCGGAATCCGTCGAGGACGGCGTCGTCGTAGCGCCCTTCGGCGAGGGCCTGGGCGGCCAGCATGCGGTATTTGCCAGCCGTGACGGTCAGGTCGTCCAGCACTGCACCGTCCGAGTGCGCAACGGCCGACTCACGCCGCACCTTGGGCAGGACCCAGACGATCAGGGCGATCATGACCAACGCCACCAGGACAGTGATCACGGGGGAGACCGCGCTGTTTGCGCCGCTGACGCCGTCGAACAACATGCGCAGGTGGTCGAGAACCCATCGGATCACACTGGTCAGCCACGGGTCCTGGTAGTCAGGGCCGCGGAGCTCGTCACTGAGCCACTGACGTGCCTGGCCGGGTGTGGGATCCAGGGCACGCTGAGGCGGCCAGCTCCACGGCATCATGGGATCTCGTTCAGACCGGCGGTGCCGGGTTGGTCTGGGACTCGCGGAGCAGGACCACGTCGAGCGCCTCGAGGCGCATTCGTCGGTCGATGTAGATCAGGCCGGTCACCGCCGCCACGAAGGGCGTGGTGATCGCCCCCGTGAGCAGCGCCGACAGGTGGGATACGAAGGTGACGATCAGCTGCCCGGACTCATTGCCTTGTCCTGACGCTGCGGCGATGACGACGCCGATGATCGAGAACGGCAGGCCGAGCAGCCACCCGGCGAACGCGGCGAGAATTCCGGCCACCAGCGTGATCCCCAGGACCCGCCAGAACGCGGCGCCCTTGGTGAGTGCGAAGGAGCGCCGAACCCCGGCGAGCGCCCCGTGGCCTTCGAGAACTATCGCGGGTGCGGCCAGCGAGATCTTCGTGGAGACGAACACGCTGACGACAAAGAGGCCGAGAAAGCCGACGACAAGCAGGATCACACCCGCGCCGGTGTTGTCGTTGACCAGCAGCAGGACACCCGGCCCGATCAGGAATGCCATTGACAGCAGGCTGAACAGCCCGGCCAGAATCATCAGCACGACCAGGGACACCACTCGTCCACGGGCGGCTCGCCATGTCTGACCGATGTCCGGCTTGCGGCCCAGGACCGCCTGGCCCACGACATGGATCAGCAGTCCGCTGAGGATAGCGGTCGCGAGGGTGGTGGACACGGCCTGGAGCAGCACCGCCGGAATCCCGAGGAAGGCCTGGGCTTCGGGTCCGAGCCTGCTCAGTGAGGTGGCCGTCAGATGGGTGGCGCCGACTGCCAGCGCGGCCGAGGGGACCAGGAAGAGCGCCAGCACGAGCGCCGACAGTCCGACCATCGTCTTGGGGTTGAAGCGCACGGCCTTGACAGCGCCGTCCAGGATGTCGCCGAACAGCAGGGGCCGGAGCGGGACGATGCCCGGTTTGTGCGCCGTGAGCATGGGGATCTGTGGCATCGGGGCCTGTCGCAGATAGGACGGCGGTGGCACCGGCTCGCGATCCTGCGGTCCAGGGGCGGGAAAGCCGCCTGTCTCGGTCATGTGCCTCCCTAATCGGTCGAATACCGCCCCATGATGTCAGTGGGTCCCAACGAGCGCCTCCACAGCAGTCATGGCCTCCACAGCGGACACTGGGCGGGCTCCGAGCCGGACATGCCTGGCCACGATCTCGGGCTCCTGCCGGCACAGGAGCAGGCCGCGCCTCCACAGGACCCACGGGGACTTGCGGTGCTGGGCCAGATCCCGGATCAAGCGGCGGAGAAAGGTGAGCCACCGACCGGAGTGAACGCAGTATGCAGCGGCCATGACACCGGCCGCTGCCAGGTCGGCGATGATCTCGGCGGCGAAGATGCCCTCGGCCAGGATCAGCTGACCAGGTTCGGCGCTGACAGTGGCGTGCCCGACCGTTCGCGAGGAGCTGATGTCGTAGGTCGGCAGGTCCACGAACCCGTTCTGGCACAGGGCAACCAGCGCCTGAACTGCGGCGTCGGCGTGCCAGGACCTCGGGTTGTCCCAGTCGGGGACGCCCATCGGCAGGACCGGCAGCGACGGGTCGTCCCCGTCGCGGTAGAAGTCATCCAGCCGGACGATCGGCCACCCATGGTGGTCCTGCAGGTTGCGCGCGAGTCGGGTCTTTCCGGCGCCGCTGGGTCCCGCAACGATCACGACGCGTCGTATGCCGTCAGCCGGCAAGGGTGCGTCGGGGTTGGTCACGGCGTCAGGGTCTCATGGGCGGCGGTGGACCTTGACCCAGGACCCGCACGAAGAGCCGTTCTGCATGCCGGGGTTAGAAGCCCGGGATCTGGAGTATCCGGTGCGGTGCGCTCACGGGCGCGACGGCATCCCATTCGCTGAAGTTGAGTGTGCCTTCGCCGAAGTTCAGCGTGCCGTCATGTTTCTTGGGCGTCACGACGCGCAGCAGGCGCCGTTCAGCGTCGGTCGAGACATAGACCTTGGTTCCCTGGCCATTGCTGGTAGTCACGAGGTAGGCGGGGACGCCATCGACATCGGTCGTGCCGACTGTGGTGTCCACCTTGTCCGCTGAGGACATGTCCTCAGCGAAGAGCTTGTCCATCAGCGGCCGCACCTTGAGGTCATCGATACCGGGTATGAGCCCAACCGGGGCCTTGAAGTACCGGCCCGCGGCGATCTTCGCCATGGCCGCGGAGCCGTTCTTGGTCCAATAGGCCGCACCGGCCTTGAGATAGGTCGTGCCATCGACGTTGAGGACTTCGAACTCACCATGGCTGTCGCTCATAAACGCCCTGGAGGTCCTGCCGTCGGTGTCACCCGCGATATCGAGCCTGACCTGGTGTCCCTGATCGGTGTACGAGGCCTTGATGTGGACGCTTGTGGACGTCTTGATGCTCTTTCGGAACTGGTAGTAGATAGTCACGGCTGACGGTGTAGACGAGAAGGCGCGCGTCGTGCTCACGGTGCTGC
>JAYSQH010000121.1:0-2263 GCA_043721655.1 Phycicoccus sp.
CCGATCGCGCCCACCTCCTTGCGGCCATATCGGCCATTGAGCGGGTCCAACCTCGTTGCGGCGCCACGAAAGTCGTCGCGATCGACGGTCCTAGCGGAGCGGGCAAGACGGACTTCGCCGCCGCCCTGGCTGCGCGCCTACCCAGCGCCCACATTCTGCACATGGACGACCTGTATCCCGGCTGGGACGGTCTGGACCAGGCCGTCGCCGACCTGCACGACCAGATCCTGGTCCCGATCGCACGCTGCGAGCAGGCGGAATACAGGCGATGGGACTGGGAGCACGACCGCTATGCGCGGTGGCACACCCTGCCCCCGACTCCCCTGCTGCTTGTCGAAGGTGTGGGCTCAGGCGCAGGACGCAGCGCGGAGCTCGAGTCGGTGCTCATCTGGCTCGAGGCCGACCGCGACGTCCGCTTCCAACGAGGCGTGGAGCGCGATGGCGAGGCGTTTCTCCCACACTGGCAACGGTGGGCCGCACAGGAGGATGCCCTCTTCCTGGCCGATGCGACACGCGACCGCGCTGGCCTCATCATCAACACCACCCCATGACTGTTCGTTGGACATGATGGGCTGTTCGCCGCGGTGGCGCCCAGGTGGGTCCTCCTGACTAGCCTGGCCCACTATGGACCTGGACCAGCGCCGACAGACGCGCCGCCTCGGCCCGGGCCGGAGCTCCATCCGCCTTCTGGATCGCCATCACCGCAACGGTATCGGTGTCGTTGAGGTCCACGGTCACCCACGGCGCGCCTCCGCTGAACTGGACGCGGACAATCTGCGCCCACTCAAGCTTTCGCGTCGTGATCAGGTTGCGGATCACCAGGCCCTGAGGCGACGCGACCGCCCGGATCGAGGCGTAGCGCCACAGCACCCCTGCGACAGCGACGCCGCAGAAAACCAGGAGGAGCCGGTCGGCGAGATCCCAGCCACCGTAGAGCGGATCCGCTTTCGGCAGCGAGAATGCCCCGCCGGTGAAGATCAACAACGACAACGCTGACATGACCAGGGCGACCCGTCGTCCCCGTCGCGGACGGAATACGGCATAGGGGTCGGGCCGAGCCCGGCCATCGGCCGTGCTGGACATCAGATCCGGCAGGCCGCGATGTCGGTGACCAGGATGGCGCGCGCCCCAAGGTCGTAGAGCTCGTCCATCACCTGGTTGGTGCTGTTCCGCGGCACCATCGCACGCACGGCGACATACCCCTTGTCGTGCAGGGGTGACACGGTTGGCGACTCCAGCCCCGGGGTGAGTGCGCACGCCTGCTCGACCAGCTCGACGCGGACGTCATAGTCCATCATCACGTAGCTGCGCGCAGTGATCACGCCCTGCAGACGGCGGGCCAGGACGTCGAGCGAGCCCTGAGCCAGGGCATCCGAGCGCTGGATCAAGACTGCCTCGCTGCGCAGGATCGGGTCGCCGAAGACCTCAAGTCCCTGCTGCCGCAGCGTCGTTCCGGTCTCGACAACATCCGCGATGACGTCCGCGACCCCCAGCGTGATGGCAGTCTCGACCGCGCCGTCGAGCCGAACGACATCGGCCTCGACACCGTGCTCGGCCAGATAGGCAGACACCAGGCCGGCGTAGCTGGTGGCGACCCGCTTGCCCTGGATGTCGTTGACGCTCTTGGCAACGCCAGGTTCTGCGGCAAAACGGAAGGTTGAGGCGGCAAAGCCGAGCGACATCGACTCGACCGCGGCGGCGCCGGAGTCCAGCAGGAGGTCACGGCCGGTGATGCCGCCATCGAGGGTGCCCGAGCCGACGTACACCGCGATGTCACGTGGGCGCAGGAAGAAGAACTCGATGTCCTGGTCCACATCGATCAGGACGAGCTCCTTGGGGTCTCGTCGGCCCCGATAACCCGCCTCATGCAGCATCTCGGCAGCGGCCAGGGAGAGAGAACCCTTGTTGGGCACGGCGATTCGTAACATGGATGTGGTCCTTGCGTAGAGAACGGGCGCTCGGTTCAGAGGTACCAGGTCAGAGGTGGGTCTCAGGTCAGAGGCGGGTGTAGACGTCGTCGAGAGAGATGTCAGCAGCAATCATCATGACCTGCACGTGATAGAGGAGCTGGCTGATCTCCTCGGCCGTGCGCTCCTTGCCCTCGTACTCAGCGGCGATCCACACCTCGGCCGCCTCCTCGACGATCTTCTTGCCGATCGCATGGACCCCGGCATCCAGCGCAGCGACGGTGCCTGACCCCTGCGGGCGCGTGGCAGCCTTGTGGGTCAGCTCGGCATACAACTGGTCAAAGGTCTTCACGAGG
>JAYSQH010000122.1:0-1965 GCA_043721655.1 Phycicoccus sp.
GTGTTCGACCCCTTGTCGGTCCTGTGGTGCTTCGACGCGCAGAACGCTCTGGTCTGCATCGTCGCCGAGGTCCACAACACGTACGGCGAGCGGCACGTCTACCTCCTACGCCCCGACCCGTCCGGGGTCGCCCTCGCGGACAAGGCATTCCACGTATCGCCCTTCTACGACGTAAGCGGTCGCTACGAGATGCGGTTCGAGCTGACGCCCGAGGTCGTGTCGAGCACCGTCATCCTGCGCCGGGAGGAAGCCGTGGCCTTCAGCGCGACCTTCCGCGGCCACCCCACACCGGCGACGCCGAGCGCCGTGATCCGTCAGCTCATCCGCAGGCCCTTGATGCCACAACAGATCTCGGCCATGATCCGAGTACATGGGATATGGCTGTGGTTGCGTCGGCTGCCGGTCTGGCGTCCTCCCCACCATCAACCACAGGAAGGTGTCTGATGAGCGTCTCGACAAGCCTCGTATGGCCGTCCATCGCGCACACGCCACGGGCTCCCCTGGCCGCCACCATCGCCCGGCTCATCCTCGAGCGCACCATCCGCGGGCTCCCTGTCCGGGTCACCTACCCCGGCGGCGCGAGCCTCGGCACCGGCTCCCCCGGATCGCCAGTTTTCGAGGTCGTTCGCCCCAGCGCCTTCTTCGCCCGGCTCGGCCGCGACGCCAAGATCGGTTTGGGCGAGGCGTACATGGCCGGCGACTGGCGGGCCGGCCCGGACACGGACCTGGCCGACCTGCTCACCCCGTTCGCGTCCAGGCTCACGAGCCTGGTCCCCCAGCCCTTGCAACGGCTACGGGCGATCGTCGACAAGCGGATCCCGCCCAGCCACGAGAACACCGTCGATGGGTCACGCGACAACATCCGCGCGCACTACGACCTCAGCAACGACCTGTTCGAAGCCTTCCTGGACCCGACGATGAGCTACTCCGCGGCATGGTTTGACGAGGGCGAGTCCGTTGTGACCGCAACGGATCTCGTAGAGGCACAGCTACGCAAGATCGACGGGGTTCTGGACTACGCCGGAGTCACCGCGGGAACGCGCCTGCTCGAGATCGGCACCGGGTGGGGAGCACTCGCCATACGGGCTGCACAGCGTGGCGCCCAGGTGACCACGGTGACGATCTCGGCGGAGCAGCTGGCGTTCGCGGCCGAACGGGTCGCAGAGGCAGGCCTTTCCGAGCGGGTGGACCTGCGTCTGCAGGACTACCGCGAGGTCGATGGTGAGTATGACGCGATCGTGAGCGTCGAGATGATCGAGGCGGTCGGAGAGGCTTACTGGCCAACGTATTTCGCCACCATCGACCGACTGCTCGCACCTGGTGGCAAGGTGAGCATCCAGTCCATCACGATGGCGCACGACCGGGTGCTGGCGACCAAACGGTCGTTCAGCTGGATCCAGAAGTACATCTTTCCCGGCGGCATCATCCCCTCGCTGCAGTCCATCGACGAGACCCTGGCCGCGCACACGACCCTGCGGGTAACCGAGCGGCGTGAGCTCGGCGCGCACTACGCGCGGACCCTCCACCTGTGGCGCGAACGCTTCAACGAGCGCTGGCCTCACGTCCACCAGCTGGGTTTCGACGAGACCTTCCACCGGATGTGGGAGTTCTACCTCGCCTACTGCGAGGCCGGCTTCCGTACCGGTTACCTCAGCGTGAGCCAGCTCCAGATGACCAGGGAGCCGGCATGGACCTGAATGGCAAGGTGGCCTGGGTCGTCGGCGGGTCGAGCGGGATCGGCGCAGCCGTCGCACTCGAGCTGCAGTCCCGGGGAGCCAAGGTCGCCATCTCGGCCCGTCGTCAAGATGAGCTCGACGAGGTGTCCGCCGGCACCATGCTCGCGCTCGCCTGCGACGTCACGGACGCAGCGGCACTAACAACCGCTGCCTCCGGCATTCGCGAAGAGCTCGGGCCGATCGACCTAGTAGTCCTGTCGGCCGCCTACTGGAAGCAGATGTCGCCCCA
>JAYSQH010000123.1:0-1523 GCA_043721655.1 Phycicoccus sp.
GCGGATGGCCAACTGGGCACCGATCCCGGGTACACGCGTCCGGACTGCTCGCCGGGTCCCAAGTGCCGTCCAGCATCGTCCCGATGGCGCGCTCCAGCAGCTCCTCCGGGTACTTCTCGGCGCAGGCATACGTTGTAGTCCGTCCAGTTTGGTTTCCGTCAAACCCGGTACGCGACAGTTCCGTCACTTGTACGCTCCGCAGGTGATGTCGCCCCGGTCCCTCGTCCTTGCCCTCTGCGCAGCCGTCGCCCTGACCGGATGCGGAGGTAGTAGCTCCCAGCCGTCAACGACCTCGACAACTGCTTCGGCGAAGACCGCCGTGACCCCGGTCGCTCTCACGCTTGAGAAGGCGAAGATTCTCGCGGCCGCAGCCGTGCTCACCGAAACCGACCTTCCCGGCTACACAACGAAGGCGCAGACGCACGACGCCAGCAACGACGAGCTAGACGCGAAGATGGCCACCTGCCTGGGCGTTACCGCTTCGACCTATCTCACCCGTAACTTCGGCACGGCCTTTTCTAAAGGTGAGCTCGAAATCGACTCCTCGGCCGACGTCGCGACCTCCACCGCCGACGCCAAGAAACAGCTGGCGGACATGACGAGCAGCAAGGCACCTGACTGCCTCAAATCCCAGCTGACAGCCGCTCTGGCAAGCTCGGGGTTCACGGTCACATCCTTCTCGGCCCAGCATGCCTCAGTGACGATTCCCGGCAGCGACGCCGCCTTCATCTACACGATGGTGGTGGCCGGCACCGTCCAGGGACGCAACATCGAGCTCCGCGGATTCAACGCCGGATCGCTCGTAGGCCAAGTCGAGGTGGGGGTGTCGGTATTCGCCCCGTCGGCCACGACGTTCACGCTCGAGCAGACGACCGCGTTGCTGACCAAGGCCACCGAACGGACCAAGGCCGCGGCAGCGTCACCAGAAACCGCCGCATCGCCTAGTGCCAGCACCCCCCCTGTCTCGGAGACGACGTCGGCAGCTGCCGCGGGGCTGACGGTGATCCGCGTTCCAGGGTACAGCTACACCGCCCTGCCCCCTGAGCTGAAACCGATGACCGATGGACTGGATGCGACGGGAATGGTCACCTCGGTCGTCGGTCGCGGGATCACGAACGGTTCGGGCGCTCGCATCGCGGCAATCGTGCTCATGCAGTACAACCCCAAGCTCACGGCACTCATGGATAAGAGGCCAGTCAACGAGCTTTTGGCCGGCGGGGTCAAGGGCGTCCAAGGGTTCATACCCGGCAAGACGACGGTCACGGACCATGTGCTCTCTGGCAACCAGGTGCGCCTGGTCCACAGCGCATCGACGTCGCTGGCCATGGCTTACAAACATGGCGGCGAGCTGATTGAGGTGATCGGCCCGACCCCGGAAGCGGTGCTCAGCTTCACGGGCGCCTATCTCCTAGCCAGCGCCAACCGGTAACCGCGCCGTTACGCTGCCCCCCGGCTTGAGAACGTCCGCAGGAAGCGCCGACGCAGGGGCGGCGGCAAGGACCGCTAGCTGCTCCATGCGAGCG
>JAYSQH010000124.1:0-4044 GCA_043721655.1 Phycicoccus sp.
CCCGGTGGCGGGCACGTTCAGCTGTCATACGGCGAGGAGGACATGGGGGAGTACGTCCGTCAGCTGTGTGCCGACCACCTGATCCACGGCTGGGACCTCGCGAAAGCGACCGGTGGGGATACATCGATGGACCCCGAGCTCGTGGCCGAGGTCGGAGCGTGGTTCGCCGAACGAGAGTCTGCGTACCGCACCGCCGGCATCGTTGGCCCGCGAACGTCTGGTGAGAGTGACCCGCAGTCGGAACTGCTCGCGGGCTTCGGCCGGGATGCCCGGTGGGGTCCCAGCCATGCGGCCCTGGCCCGTTTCTCGGCGGCATTCGGCTCTGGTGACGTCGACGCCATCATGGCGCGGATGACCGACGACTGTGTCTTCGAGTCGACCGGACCGGCACCCGACGGGCGACGTCACGAGGGCCAGACCGCAGTACGCGCGGTGTGGGAGGGGCTATTCGGTGACACCAAAAACCCGAAGTTCACCGACGAGGACACCTTTGTATCCGGTGACCGAGCCTGCGTTCGATGGCGCTTCACGTGGACCAACGACGACGGATCGCAGGGTCACGTGCGCGGAGTCGATGTCATCCGGTTCCGCGACGGTCTCGTCTCGGAGAAATTTTCCTACGTCAAAGGCTGAGCGACCTTCTCATTGAAGCTTCCCCGCGCCACGAGCTCGACGGTCACGTACACCGCGATGGACTGGACCAGCAGCAAAGCCACCAGAACCACCAGCTGGACGGCCGCGGCCTGAAGGGGCGAGGCGCCGCCCAGCAGCATCCCCACGAAGGCGCCGGGAAGGGTCACCAGACCAACAGTGCGGGTCTGGTCCAGGCCGGGGACGAGCGCCAGCGCGGCATCGTCGCGGGCGACGAGCAGGGCCGAGTCGCGAGGGAGCAGACCGATCGACAGCGCGGCTTCATACTCCCCATGGCGGGTGCGCAGGGCATCGAGGGCACGCTTGCCGGCGAGCGTCGTGGCCGTCATGGCCCCACCGATGAGGATTCCGACGATCGGCACGACGGCTATGGTCTGCTGCGGGATCAGGCCACTGAGCATCAGGCCGCCAGCGACGGGGACGGCGCCCAGGGCGACAGGGGCCGCGGCGAGCCACCACGCCCCCTGCCTCGTGAGCCGCCTTCCCGCCGTCAGCGAGGCCACGGACAGCATCAAGGTGATGAACCCCATCGTCAGCCACCACGAGTTCAGGACGGCGGTGATGAGCAGCCCGACGACGGCCAGCTGTAGACAGGCTCGCAGCGCAGCCAGCACGTCGTCACCCCCATGTCCCAGGCGCCCCCAGTAGTTGATGGCCGCGGCGATCCCCGTGCAAACGACAACGACGATAGCCAGGCGTACGAGCCCGCCCGCCCCCTCCACGCTGACCAGACCTGTGGCGGGAAGCACGGCGGCGAGTATCACGGACCGCATTATCCGCCGGAGGCTGGACAGATGGCGGGTCGCCGCGCGAATCAACCTAAACTGAGGGCGTGATCTCAAGGATTGACCTTCGTGGTCGTGCCCTCGATGCGCGCTCGCTTCGAGAGGTTCTGCCACGGGCCGAGTTCGACGTCGAGGCCGCGTTGTCGGCGGTTCGACCGATCTGTGACGACGTTCGCCACGGTGGGGCAGAGGCCCTGCGAGACCTGGGGGAGAGGTTCGACGGGGTTCGGCCCGGGCAGCTTCGGGTGCCTGCAGAGGTTCTGGCGGCCGCTCTGGACCAGCTCGACCCTGACGTCCGCGCAGCGCTCGAGGAGACCATCCGGCGCGTGCGCATCGTCCACGAGGACCAGCGCCGTTCCGACACGACCACACAGGTGGCTCCCGGCGGCACCGTCACCGAGCGCTGGGTGCCGGTGGACCGTGTCGGGCTCTACGTTCCCGGCGGAGTCGCCGTCTACCCCAGCAGCGTGGTCATGAATGTCGTGCCCGCCCAGATCGCCGGCGTCGGCTCGGTTGCGGTCTCCAGCCCGCCACAAAGGGACAACACAGGGGTGTTTGCCGGTTACCCGAACGCCACCGTCCTGGCAGCGTGCCAGCTGCTTGGCATCGATGAGGTCTACGCCGTTGGCGGCGCCCAGGCGATCGCCATGTTTGCCTATGGTGCAAGCGAACCCGGCGTCGACGGCACCCCCAATGCCGGCGCGGTCGTATGCGAGCCGGTCACCTTGGTAACGGGGCCGGGCAACATCTACGTGGCCGCGGCCAAGCGTCTGCTCAAGGGCGTGATCGGCATCGACGCCGAGGCCGGCCCGACCGAGATCGCGGTGTTGGCAGACGACAGCGCCGACCCCGAGCACGTCGCCGCCGACCTGATCAGCCAGGCGGAGCACGACACGCTCGCCGCGTCGGTGTTGTTCACGGACAGCGAGGATCTCGCGCAACGGGTCGAGACTGCGCTGGTGCGCCGCGTGGCCGCGACCAAGCACACGGAGCGGGTCGCAGCAGCGTTGTCCGGTCGTCAGTCCGGGGTCGTCCTGGTTGACGACCTCGACGCCGCCATCACGGTGGTCAACGCCTACGCGGCCGAGCACCTCGAGATCCAGACCCGCGATGCGCCTGCGGTGGCCCTGCGAATCCGCAACGCAGGGGCGATCTTCGTCGGAGCCTTCACGCCGGTGAGCCTCGGTGACTACTGCGCCGGCTCCAACCACGTGCTGCCTACCGGCGGATGTGCCAGCCACAGCAGCGGTTTGTCCGTGCAGTCGTTCCTGCGCGGCATCCACATCGTGGACTACACCGAGGCCGCTCTGCGCGACGTGGCGCACCACGTGGTCACGTTCGCCGGAGCCGAGGACCTCCCCGCGCACGGAGAGGCGGTTACCGCCCGTTTCGGGGACATGACGGATTTCAGCGACGGATCCGGCCCATGACCGGCTCAGTGACCGACCTGCTGCGCCGTGACCTGTTGGGCCGGACCGCCTACGGCGCACCTCAGCTGGACGTGCCGGTTCCCTTGAACACCAACGAGAACTCGTATGCCGTCCCTCAGGACGTGGTCGACGCGATCCTCGTGTCGATGGCGCAGATCGCGCCAGGCCTGAACCGCTACCCTGACCGCGAGTTCGTCCGGCTCCGCCAGGACCTCGCCGCCTACCTGACCCGAACGAGCGGGGTTACGGTCAAGGCTGAGCAGGTGTGGGCGGGCAACGGCTCCAACGAGGTGTTGCTCCACCTCCTCCAGGCGTTCGGTGGGGCCGACAGGGTGGTGCTGGGTTTCGCCCCCACCTACTCGATGCACTCGAACATCACGCGAACCGTTGGCAGCAGCTGGGTCGACGGGCTGCGCGGCGTGCAGGGTGGCGGTCCCTTCGATCTGGACGTCGCCTCAGCCGTGGCGCAGGTCAGGGAACACCAGCCCAACGTCGTGTTCCTCTGTTCGCCGAACAACCCGACCGGAACGGCGCTGGGGCTCGACGCGGTCGAGGCGGTCTACGACGCTGCACCGCGGGCAGTCGTGGTCGTCGACGAGGCCTACGCCGAGTTCGCCCGGGCCGGCACGCGCAGTGCGCTGACCCTGCTCGAAGGCCGAGACCGTCTCGTGGTCACGCGCACCATGAGCAAGGCGTTTGCCCTGGCCGGGGGGCGTCTGGGCTACCTCGCAGCAGCTCGCGAGCTCACCGATGCGCTGAGGCTGGTCCGCCTGCCCTACCACCTTTCGGCCACGACGCAGGCTGTCGCCTGCGCCGCGCTGGAGCATGCGGACGGCCTTCTGGCCACCGTCGAGCTCCTCAAGACCCAACGCGACCGCATCGTCTCCGGCCTTGCCGAGATGGGCCTGCACCCGGTTCCGAGCGACGCCAACTTCGTGCTCTTAGGTGGGCTTGCCGACGAGCAGGCCACGTGGAAGGCGCTGTTGGATGAGGGCATTCTGATCCGCGACGTCGGGCTTTCCCACTATCTTCGTGTGACAGCAGGGACACCGCAGGAGACAGAGGCATTCCTCGGGGCGATGCGTCGCCTCGCCCCGACCCACCGGCAGGAGCAGAGCTGATGACCGAGCAGGCCACCGAGCAGAACCAGCGCGAGACCTCGCACCCTGATCCATCTC
>JAYSQH010000125.1:0-2147 GCA_043721655.1 Phycicoccus sp.
CGGGCGTCCTCGCGAACCGGGATGGCCGCGATCAGCAGACCCGGCTCGGGGGCCACTGGCAGGTCCTTGAGCGAATGCACAGCGACGTCGATCTCACCAGTCAGCAGGGCCTGTCGGATAGCCGTGGCGAAGACGCCCGTGCCCCCGATGCTGGACAGCGCGGCTGTGGAGGTGTCGCCCACAGTGGTGATCTCGACCATCTCCACCGCGTGTCCCAGCGCGCGCAGCTGGTCGGCGACCATGCCGGCCTGAGTCGTGGCGAGGGCGCTGCGCCGGGTGCCCAGCCGGATGCTGATGCCGTTCATGCCACGGCGCCTGTCGCAGGAGGGACCGACACGGCAGCCACGTCCTGCGGGTCAAGGTCAAAGAGCTCTCGCAGGGCTTGCGTGTAGTCGCCGGCGTGGCCGTCACCGGCAAGCTCCTTGACCCGGACGGTCGGGGTGTGCAGAAGCTTCTCGACGACCCGGTGCACGGTGAGCTGGATCTCGGCGCGGGTGTTCTTGGACAGGTCCTCGGGCAGGCGCTGGTCAAGGCGACTCAGCTCAGCCGCGACGACATCTGCCGCCCGGGACCGCAGCGCAGCGACAGTCGGGGCGACCTCATGGGCTCGGCGGTACTCGAGGTATGCGGCGACCTCGGCGACCACGAGGTCGCCGACCGCCTTGACGTGCGGCGCAAAACTGGGATCGGCAGCCAATGCCTCACCGAGCTCTGCAAGGCCGACTACATGGACGCCGGGCAGATCGGCGACGTCCGGTGCCACGTCGCGAGGCAGCGCCAGGTCGATCAGAACCTGAGGGCCGCCAGTACGCGCAACAGCGGCATCCGAAAGGATGTCAGCGGTGATCACGTGACCGACGGCACCGGTACACGAGATGACCAGGTCCGCCTGGGACAGGGCCGTCTCGAGTTCGTCCAGGGGCAGAGCCCGACCACCGGTTGCGGCCGCCAGGTGCTCCGCCTTGGCCAGCGTGCGGTTGATGATGACGAGCCCGGCCGAGCCAAGCCTGGAGATGGTGGTGGCGGCGAGGCTGCTCATCGACCCCGCGCCCACCACGAGCACGCGGGTATCGGCAAGCGACCCACGCACGTTGGCCGAATACCGCAGACCGGCCTCGACCATCGACACGCTGACGGTGTCGATACCTGTCTCGGCGTGAGCTCGTTTGCCGACACGCAACGCCTGCTGGAACAAGGTGTTCAGGGTGGGGCCCACCTGCTCGCGCCTCTGTGCTGAGCGAAGCGCCGTCCGCAGCTGCCCCAGGATCTGGCCCTCGCCCACCGCCATGGAGTCCAGCCCGCAGGCAAGCGAGAAGAGGTGGGCGATTGCGCGGTCCTCGTAGTGGACGTACAGATGCTCACGCAGCACCTCCAGCGGCACACCCGCCGCCGCCGCGAGCGCATCGCCGATCTCCGTCACCGCACCGTGGAAGGTCTCGGCTACGGCGTAGATCTCGACCCGGTTGCAGGTCGCAAGGACAACCGCCTCGCTGACGTTGACACCGTCGCGCACCACGGCGGCCAACGCCGCGGCGCAACCCGGGTCCAGGGCCGCTGCCTCCAGCAGCGACATCGGCGCCGACCGATGTGACAGACCCAGCACGACAACACTCACGGAGCAACCTCCAACAAGGGCAGGCCCGTGCGGGCCGGGACGGTCTTGCGTTGTTCGTGGAAGGCAAGGATCTGCAGCTCGGTCGCCAGATCGACCTTGCGTACGTCGACGCCTTCGGGCACCGAGAGCACACACGGGGCGAAGTTCAGGACCGACCGCACGCCGGCGGCGACGAAACGGTCGCACACATCCTGGGCCGAAGAGGCCGAGGTCGCAATCACGCCGATGGCGACTCCGTGTCGGGAGACGACCTGCTCGAGGTCGTCAACCGAGCCGACGACCAGTCCGGCGATCTTCTGGCCAACGACCTCACCGTCGCGATCCAGCAGGGCGACAACGTGAAAGCCTCGCGTGGCAAAGCCCGAGTAGGCCGCCAGCGCGTGACCCAGGTTGCCCAGCCCCACGATCGCCACGGGCCAGCTCTGGGTCAGCCCCAGCTGGCGCGTGATCTCGTGGGCCAGCATGTCTACCTCGTAGCCGACCCCGCGCACGCCGTACGAGCCCAGGTGGCTGAGGTCCTTGCGCAGCTTGG
>JAYSQH010000126.1:0-7842 GCA_043721655.1 Phycicoccus sp.
CAGTGCGTCGCCGCGGGGAACGCAGGGACCTGGCTCCCACCACTCGCCCAGGGCGGCCAGTGCCTCATCGCCCAGTGGGTTCACGCCTGGACCGACTGCCAGGGAGTGACCGACCAGGACATGCAGGCACTTGACCCGCGTGGGCATTCCTCCGGCGGAGATGCCTTCGATCTCGACCACGTTGCCGAGCTCGCCACGACGGCGCAGATAGTCCTCGTGGGCATCGGTGTATGCCCGGGCCAGGTCTGGGTCACTGTCCAGCCGTTCGGTCATCTCTCGCATCAACCCGCTGGTCTCCAGCGTGCTGATGGCCCCGGTCAGGCGGGGGCACGTCGCGTAGTAGGTCGTGGGAAAGGGGGTGCCGTCGGGGAGCCGGGGCTGGGTACGCAGCACGTCAGGGAGCCCGCACGGGCATCGGTGGGCGACGGCTTCCACTCCTCGAGGGATCCGGCCGAGCTGTTCGTGCACCGCTGCCAGATCCGTAGCCGCGACCTTCGGCGGGTGAGCCGGGCTGTCCGTCTGGCCCGAACGGCTCATCTGGCAGGGGAGGACGCCGCCGACGACGGCGTTCCCTGAACCGGCGGCTTCGGCGGCGCCTTCACGGCAACCGCCGGAGTGTCCGCGATCACCATGGACTCCCACAGCTGTCCGTACCAGGGATTGCCGGCGGAGGTGGCTCGCGCAGGGGCCGCGATCTTCGCGCGTGCGCCGGTCGCCGGAGCAGCGGTGGGCGTGTCGATGACCGTGTAGGACGTCTCACCGACGCGCACGAACTTGAGACGTTCGCGGGCCTGCTGCTCGATGAACGCCGGATCACTCCACTGTCGTTGCTCTTGTTGCATCGCGGCCACTGTCTGACGTTGCTGGCCGAGGCTGTTGCGCACGGTGTTGATCTCGTTCTGCTGGTTGAGCATCGAGCGCAAGGTGGGCATGAGGGTCACGGCAAGCATGACGAAGATCGCCGAGAGGACAACCGTGCGCCGGACGGACCTCGGTGAACCTCGCTCCCCTGACGCCCGACGACCACGAGCCGCGGCAGCCGGGCGTGCCGACGGCCGGGAGGCAGTCGGCCTGGCGGAAGAACCGTGCCCTGCGCGCGCCGCGACGGTACGCCGAGGGGTCCTCGGCGTACTGACTGGTCGTCGCGTGGTGGCCACGGGTCGAGGCCCGCTAGCCCTCGTCGTCCGCAGAATCTGCGCCCTCGGCAACCGGCGTAGCCGCACCCCTGAAGCGCGGGAAAGCAGAGGCACCGGCATAGCGCGCGGCATCGTCCAGCTCTTCCTCGATGCGCAGCAGCTGGTTGTACTTGGCCACCCGCTCGGACCGGGCGGGGGCACCGGACTTGATCTGGCCGCAGTTCGTCGCCACGGCAAGGTCCGCGATGGTCGTGTCCTCGGTCTCGCCGGAACGGTGGCTCATCATGCAGGTGAAGCCGGCCCGGTGGGCCATGTCGACGGCGTCCAGGGTCTCGGTCAGCGAACCGATCTGGTTGACCTTGACCAGCATCGAGTTCGCGGAGTGACCCGTGATACCGCGGGAGAGACGCTCGGGATTGGTGACGAACAGGTCGTCGCCCACGATCTGGACGGAGCCGCCGAGCTCGGCGGTCATGGCGGCCCAGCCCTCCCAGTCGTCCTCGTCCAGAGGGTCCTCGATGGAAACCAGCGGGTAGGCCGCAACGAGCTCGGCGTAGTACGCCGTCATCTCGGCAGCGGTGCGCTTCTGGCCCTCGAATACGTAGGTGCCGTCGGTGTAGAACTCGGAGGCAGCAACGTCAAGCGCCAGGCCGATGTCGGTGCCGGGCCGGTAGCCGGCCTTCTCGATCGCCACGATGATCAGATCGAGGGCCGCGCGGTTGCTCTCGAGGTTGGGCGCGAAACCGCCTTCGTCGCCCAGCCCGGTGGACAGGCCGCGTTCCTTCAGAACGGACTTCAACGCGTGATAGACCTCGGCGCCCCAGCGCAGTGCCTCACGAAAGGTCGACGCGCCGATCGGGGCGATCATGAACTCCTGGATGTCAACATTGGAGTCGGCATGGGACCCGCCGTTGAGGATGTTGAACAACGGGACCGGCAGGACGTGTGCGTTCGGGCCGCCGATGTAGCGGAAAAGCGGTAGGTTTGCCGACTCCGCGGCCGCCCGGGCCACGGCCAGCGAGACGCCGAGGATGGCGTTGGCGCCCATGGAGCCCTTGTTGGGGGTGCCATCGAGCTGAAGCATCACGCCATCGATGAGCCGCTGCTCGCTGGCTTCCATGCCAAGCAGCGCAGGCTCGATCTCATCGAGTACGGCGTCGACAGCCTGCTCAACACCCTTGCCGCCATAGCGTTTTGGATCGCCGTCACGGCGCTCAACTGCCTCAAAGGCGCCGGTGGAAGCCCCCGAGGGAACCGCTGCCCGGGCGATGGTGCCGTCGTCGAGAGCGATCTCGACCTCAACGGTTGGGTTGCCACGCGAATCCAGAATCTCACGTGCGCCTACTGCCTCAATGATGGCCATAATGCTCTCCTGCGGCTGCCGGATGGGTACAGCCTGAGCCTATCGGCTCGTCCCCCAAGCGCCGGTCACCGACCCGCTCAGAGCTGGACGGCCACCGCACGAACCGCTGCGCGCAGGGCGGCCTCCGGGTCCTGACCGTTCTCGCGTGCCTCCAGCACGAGCGCGAAGAGTCTCGAGCCGAGGTCGTCGCCGGCCGCCGCGCTCCGGGCCAGGTCTGACCGGCCGGCTGCCGACAGACGCGTGGCCACCTTGTCAGCGCGGGCCAGTGCAGGCAAACCCTCTGGTATGCCGTCCATGGGCGAGTTCCGGTGTGGCTTCTCGTCCGCCTTGATCAGCTCCCAGTTGGCCGCCACATCCTCGGCGGTCTCGGCGTCGACCTCGGCGAACACGTGCGGGTGGCGACGAACCAGCTTGTCCACGATGCCACTGGCCACGTCGTCGATCCCGAACGGCGAGTCTTGATGTTCCTGAGCTATCCGCGCATGGAACGCCACCTGGAGCAGGAGGTCGCCGAGCTCCTCTGCCATGTGGGTGCGGTCCCCGGACTCGATGGCTTCCACCAGCTCATGGGTCTCCTCGATCAGGTACGGCACCAGGGACTGGTGAGTCTGCTCCGCGTCCCAGGGACAGCCCTTGGGCGAACGCAGACGGTCCATCACCGCGACCAGATCGAGCAACCGAGCTCCCGGCACGTCATAAGAGGCGACCATGACCTCGACCTCTGGAGCGTTCTCGCTTCGGGTGACCTCGGAAGCCAGCGCATCGGTCAGTCCGGGGTCACCGTCGGCCGAGCCGATCCAGACCACCTCACCGTCGATGGTCCGGTCGATCAACAGGCGCGCCAAGGCGCCCGGGTGCTGATCACCGAGGTGGACGGCCGCAATACCCGACTCCTGTATGGCGATCAGCTGGCTCTCGTCCTCGTCCCGGGTGAAGACGTGGACGGCGTTTGCAAGCGCGGTCCAAGCGTCCCGGGTGAACAGGCCGGGGGCGATACGCGGGGTGCTGAGCAGGATGGTGAGCCGATGTGTCGCCACGTCGCCACTACTCACTTGGTTGCCGATGGTGCGCCGACCTTGATCCAGTTGGGGGAGACCGCGGTCAGCGCAATCTGCTTGGGATCGAAGACGCCATATCGCGGGTTGACGGTGATCTTGACCTTGCTCACCTCGTTGACGATCAACGTCTTGCTGGCCTGGTCGAGCCGTTGGATCTCCAGCTGCATCTGGACGAACTGCATCGTGGACGGCGAGGGATCCGACACCTTGGCGATGACCTGGCGGGCCTGCGAGACCGAGACTGTCTTGCCGACGCGCTTGGCCTCGGCAAGGACGTAGGGCGCAAGGATCAGGCTGAGCAGGGCATCACTCGTCCTGAGCTGCTGGCCATCGGTGGCCAGCTTGTTGAGCTGGTTCGAGACGGACTGGACGTCCTGGTCGCTGATGACCGTGTCGTTCACGATCGCCGCGGCGCTCGGCTGCTGCGCTCCACAACCAGATACCGCCACGGTGGCGCCGAGCAGCAGTACGGCCGCAAACGCCATCCAGGAGGTGCGGGTCCTGCCCGACGTGGCGCGAGGGTTCTGCGAAGGCGACAAAGCCGTTCCTTTCGTCGCGCCGTCCGGCGGTGACTCCACCAAGGCGACGTCCAGCTGATCATTACCCATCGTCATCATCGCTGACTCGTCGCGACTCGTGCCGCGTCGGCCACACTGTCCAGCAGGACCGCCTGCATAAGGTCGATCGCCCACCGAAGGATGGCGGTGTCCCGGAGCGGCTGGCCAGCCACCTTGGCCGTCATCGGTCGAGGCACCAAGATCGTATGGACAGCCTCCTTGACCAGCGTGTTCGGGTACAGCCGCTGGAGTCGCAGCCGCTGGCTCTCGGGCAGCTGGAGCGGGCCGAACCGCACGTACTTGCCCTGGACGCTGATGTTTCCCACCGCGGCCTTGCGTGCCACGGTGCGCAGCCGGGCCACCTCGAGCAGGTTGCGCACCGGTTCGGGCGGGGTGCCGTAGCGGTCCTGCAGCTCGGCCTCGATCTCGGCCAGCCCTGCGGCATCCTGGACCGTCGCGAGCTTCTTGTACGCCTCAAGGCGCAACCGCTCACCCGGGATGTACTCGCGCGGCAGGTGGGCATCGACGGGCAGCTCGATCTTGATCTCTGTCGGCGGGCCCTCGACGCTGTCATCTCGATAGTCGGCCACGGCCTCGCCGACCAGCCGGATGTAGAGGTCGAACCCGACGCCCGCAATGTGTCCGGACTGCTCACCGCCGAGAAGGTTGCCGGCTCCCCGGATCTCGAGGTCCTTCATGGCCACCGCCATCCCTGCGCCGAGGTCGGTGTGGCTGGCAATGGTGGCCAGGCGGTCGTGCGCGGTCTCGGTGAGCGGCTTCTCCGGCGGGTAGAGGAAGTAGGAGTACGCGCGTTCACGACCGCGACCGACCCGCCCGCGCAGCTGGTGGAGCTGGCTGAGGCCGAGCACATCTGCCCGCTCGACGATGAGGGTGTTGGCGTTGGAGATGTCCAGCCCGGTCTCGATGATCGTGGTGCAGACCAGGACGTCGTGGCGCTTCTCCCAGAAGTCGACGACCACCTGCTCAAGCCGGTGCTCGGCCATCTGGCCGTGGGCGGTCGCG
Source organism: Phycicoccus sp. (assembly GCA_043721655.1). GTDB lineage: Bacteria > Actinomycetota > Actinomycetes > Actinomycetales > Dermatophilaceae > UBA4719. Next base: position 5,138 of record JAYSQH010000126.1, read on the forward strand.
ATCCGCGCCTCCGGCACGAGCTCCCGGATCCGGGCGGCGGCCTTCTCGATGGAGGAGACCTTGTTGTGGATCAGGAACACCTGGCCCTCACGCAGGAGCTCGCGCCGGATGGCGGCAATGATCTGCTTCTCCTCGTAAGGGCCGACGAAGGTCAGGACGGGGTGGCGTTCCTCCGGCGGCGTCGCGATCGTGGACATCTCGCGAATGCCCGTGACGGCCATCTCGAGGGTGCGTGGGATGGGGGTGGCCGACATCGCCAGGACGTCAACGGCCGTACGCATCCGCTTGAGCTGTTCCTTGTGCTCGACGCCGAAACGCTGCTCCTCGTCGACCACCACCAGCCCGAGGTCCTTGAAGCGAATCTCGTTGGACAGCAACCGATGTGTGCCGATGACAAGGTCGACCGTGCCGTCAGCCAGGCCGTCGATGACCTTCTTGGACTCGGCCACGGACTGGAACCGCGACAGCGCCTTCACCACCACGGGGAACGGTGCATAGCGCTCCGAGAAGGTCTGGAAGTGCTGCTGCACGAGCAGGGTCGTCGGCACCAGGATGGCAGCCTGTTTGCCATCCTGGATGGCCTTGAACGCCGCCCGCACCGCGATCTCGGTCTTGCCGTAGCCGACATCGCCGCAGATAAGCCGGTCCATGGGGACCTCGCGCTCCATGTCAGCTTTGACCTCGTCGATGCTGATCAGCTGGTCGGGCGTCTCGACGTAGACGAAGGCATCCTCGAGCTCACGCTGCCACGGGGTGTCCGGCCCAAAGGCGTGGCCCTTGGTTGCCATCCGCGCGCTGTACAGGCGAATCAGCTCGCCCGCGATCTGCTTCACATGCTTCTTCGCGCGGCCCTTGGTCTTGGCCCAGTCCGCGCCACCCAGCTTGTTCAGGGTCGGAGCCTCACCGCCGACGTAACGGGTGATCTGGTCGAGCTGGTCGGTGGGGACGAACAGACGGTCAGCAGGCTGACCCCTCTTGCTGGAGCCGTACTCCAGCAGCAGGTATTCGCGGGCCGCTCCGCCGACCGTGCGCTGCACCATCTCGGAGAACTTGCCGACGCCGTGCTGCTCGTGGACGACGTAGTCGCCCGGACGCAGCTCCAGCGGGTCGACCTGGTTGCGTCGACGCGAAGGCAGCCGGCGCATGTCCTTGGTGGAGGTGCCCGCACTGCTGGCACCAGTCAGGTCGGACTCGGTGACGACGACGAGCCTGGCGCCGGGAGAAACAAACCCACGCACCAGCGCTCCGGTGGTCACCTGGATGAGGCCGACAGGAAGCTCTTCAAGCCTGACCGCGCCGGTCGAGAGGCGGTGGGGGATGTCGTGCTCGGACAGGACCTCGCTGACCCGCTTGGCCAGCCCGAGCCCGTCGGTCACGACCACGGTGTGCCAACCCTCGCCAGCCCAGCGCCGCAGGTCCGCGACGGCGCGCTCGGTGTCCCCGCGATAGGCCTCGATATCGGTCGACGCGATGGTGAGACGCTCAATCGCGCCCGAGACCAGGCCGCCCAGATCATCCGGATCATCCAGGTCCTCGTCGCTGCCAAAGCTGGTCAGCGACCACCACGGACGGCCCGTCTCGATCGCGTGTCCGCGAACGTCACCCAGCGACCAGTACGACGCCGTGCCCAGGATCGCGTGCAGGTCAATGGGAACGGCGTTTCCGGCGGCCGCATTGGACCAGCTCGCATCAAGGAACTCAGCGCTGGTGGCCACCAAGTCGTATGCCCGCTTGCGGACCCGCTCGGGGTCGGTCAGGACGACGTGGGCTCCTTGCGGCAAGACGTCGAGCAGGCTCTCCATGCCATCGACCAGCGCCGGCGCAAGGGACTCCATGCCCTCGACGGCGATGCCCTCGGCCACTTTCAGGAGCATGTCGGCGACTCCGGGCAGCTGCTCTGCGAGGGCGGCCGCGCGCTCCCGAACGGTCTTGGTCAGCAGCACCTCGCGACAGGGCGGAGCCCACAGCCCATGAGCGGCGACCTCGAGGCTGCGCTGGTCAGCGACCTTGAACCAGCGGATCTCCTCGACCGTGTCCCCCCAGAACTCGATCCGGACCGGGTGCTCCTCAGTAGGCGGGAAGACGTCGAGAATGCCTCCGCGCACAGCAAACTCGCCTCGTCGCTCCACCAGGTCGGTGCGGACATAGGCGGCTGCGGCGAGCGCCTCGACCACGTCGCCCATCGGCATCTCGTCGCCGGCCCTGAGGGCGACGGGGACCAGCTCACCCAGCCCCTTGACCAGTGGCTGGAGCAGTGCTCGCACCGGAGCGACGACAACATCAAGGGGCCCGTATGCCGTGCCCGTCGCCTCGGGGTGGGTGAGCCGGCGCAACACGGCCAGCCGTCGGCCCACCGTGTCGCTTCGAGGGCTGAGCCGTTCATGCGGCAGCGTCTCCCAGCTCGGGAAGTCGGCCACGACGTCAGCTGGCATGAAACACCGCAGCGCCGCGACCAGATCCTCGGCCTCACGACCGGTGGCGGTCACGGCCAGGATCGGACGGCGGACGCTGGGGTCCTGAGCACCGGCCAGTGCCGCGATCAGCGGCGGGCGAGCACCCGCGGATACGGCAATGTCCAGGATCTTGGGTGCGCCCGCGTCGGCCGGCGCGGTCTGTGACATCAGGATGTCGCGCACGATCGGGTCTGTGACAAGAACGTCGAGCAGCGGGGTGAGGCTCATGACGGGCAAAGCTCCTGGCTATGG
>JAYSQH010000127.1:0-6300 GCA_043721655.1 Phycicoccus sp.
CCGGCGCACCAGTCGCCGTCACTGTGGGCGTGACGGTCAGGGTCACTACCGGGCCCTGCCCGGACGAGGACCCCGCGCAGCCGGAAAGCAGGGCCACGCTCACGGCAAGCCAGAGTTCGGCCGTCAAGCGGACGGTGGAGGGCCTGAAGGCGATGATCGTCATGGAGGGTCAGTCTCTCACCGAGCCTGCGCGAAGGCCCACAGGAAGTCGCCGAACCCGCCCTTGGCCGTCAGCGCCGCGGCTGCCGAGGCAGTGCTCAAACCTTGCAGGTATGCCATCGGGTCGCGTCGTGCCAGGTCGTGTGGCGGAGTCTGGCCGCTGACTCCCAGCTGCCGCAGCGCCGTTCGCTGATCGATCAGCTCGTCGTGGGTAAGGGAGTCCATGGCGACGTGAGCGGTCAGGTCGCAGGAGCCGTCGGGGACGGGCAGCACCTGCCGTCCCTGTCTGAAGCCGGTCAGCGTTCCCGGCGGAGGGCGAGAGTCGATCGTGTGGCCGTAGTCCACAGCGATCGCAAGACCTGATTCGAGGCGGGTCAGCAGGTGGTCCCAGGCGGTGTCACGTGCCTCGCCGATCTCGACGCGGTCGCCGGGCTCGAGGTGTTCAATCGGCCAGAACCACTGGCACCACTCACGATCGGTGCCTGACACCATGTCGCCGAGTTGCTCATCACCGGACGAGAGGTTGACGAGTACCTCGTGGAGCTCGCCGTCCTGGTCCAGCTCGGCCATCGCGCAAGGAACCACATCGAGCCATTCGTTGGCGAACACCAGGGTGTCGCTCAGGCCGTCGAGCTCGTCAGGCAGCTGGTCTCCGCCCGGCGACTGGATCCAGCCGATGGGTTCGCTGAGGGGGGGCCGTCCGACGATGTCGACGCCGACGCAGTGCACGTGCGGGCCCAGCCGGTGGACCTGCTCGAGCAGCTCGCCACGACCGCATCCCATATCCACGAAGGTATCGAGGCCCTCCTGGTCCATCAGCTCCAGCAGAGCGCCGGCCAACAGCTCGCCGATCTGGGGGACCCCCTGGGTCGCGGTGGAGAAGTGACCGGCGGGTCCGCTCACCTGGCGGTAGAAGCCGCTCTCGCCATACAGCGCCTGCTCCCACGCCTGCTTCCACGGAGTCCACGTCACAGGCTGAACGCTACGTGTTTCAGGACGCGCTAGCGTTTCGGGCGTGAGCGACGTGAGTGATCTGTCTCCTGCGACCCAGCGACCGGCCCGGCTGGACGTCGGCATCGTCGGTACCGGCCGAGTGGGTGCCGTCCTCGGCGCGGCCCTGCAGCAGGCGGGTCACCGTCTGGTCGCCGTCTCGGGCGTCAGCGAGCAGTCCCGGACGCGGGCCGCGGAGCTGCTGCCCGGCATACCCGTCACGTCCGTGGAGGAGGTCGTCAGGCGGGCCGAGCTGGTGCTGTTGACGGTGCCCGACGACGCCCTGCCCGAGCTGATCGCCGGGTTGAGCGCCACCTGCTCCTGGCAGGCCGGACAGCTCGTGGTGCACACCTCGGGTCGCTATGGCGCAGCGATCTTCGATGCCGCAGCCGGCCACCATGTGCTCGGGATGGCTCTGCATCCCGTGATGACATTCACCGGCACATCGATGGACGTGGTTCGACTGGCTGACTGTTGTTTCGGCATCACCGCGCCAGAACCCTTGCGGCCCGTTGCTGAGGCGCTCGTGGTCGAGATGGGTGCCGAGCCGGTCTGGATCCAGGAGCAGGACCGGCCGATGTACCACGCGGGCCTCGCGCACGGCGCCAACCACCTGGTGACCCTGGTGGCGCAGGCGATGCAGGTGGTCGGCTCAGCAGGGGTGCAGGAACCGCAGCGGCTCATCGCGCCCCTCCTGCAGGCAGCGCTGGACAATGCCCTCCGGCTCGGTGACGCGGCTCTCACCGGTCCGGTCGCGCGCGGAGATGCGGGTACGGTTGCGGCGCACCTTGCACAGCTGGCCGAGCAGACCCCCGACATCCTCCCGACGTATGTCGCACTGGCCCGGGCGACCGCAGAACGGGCGCTCGCGAGCGGGCGGTTGACGGCTGCCGCCGCCGAGTCCCTGCTGGACATACTTGCCTCCCCGAAGGAGCGACCGTGACCGAAACCGTGGACCGGACCCAGAGCCCGGTCGTCGCACGGACCCGTGCCGAGCTCGTGGCCGCTCGCGCAGCGCTCGGCGGTGGCGATGTCGCCGTGGTCATGACCATGGGCGCGCTCCATGAAGGACACTCGACGCTGATCCGCCGGGCTCGGGTAGAAGCGCGGCACGTGATCGTGACCGTGTTCCTCAACCCGTTGCAGTTCGGCCCTCGTGAGGATCTCTCGCGCTACCCAAGGACCGTTGACTCAGACATGGAGCTCTGCCGGCGCGAAGGTGTCGATCTCGTCTTCCTCCCGACGCCGGACGTGATCTATCCGGACGGCGATCCGGCCGTCAGGGTCTCGGCCGGGCCACTGGGGGACGTGCTGGAGGGCCGGGCCCGTCCTGGCCATTTTGACGGGGTGCTGACCGTGGTGGGCAAGCTGCTCCACCTGACCGGGGCCGACCTCGCCTACTACGGCCAGAAGGACGCGCAGCAGCTGCTCCTGATCCGGCGGATGGCGCGCGACCTCGACTTCCCCGTCGACGTGATCGCGGTGCCCACGGTGCGAGAGGCCGATGGCCTGGCGCTCAGCAGCCGAAACATGTACCTCACCGAGTCCGACCGGGAGACGGCGCTGTGCCTGTCCCGGGCGCTGAAGGCCGGTGCCGCCGCAGCTGTGGAGGGGCCCTCGGCCGTACGCCGCGCAGCCAGGGCGGTGCTCGTCGGGGAGCCACTGGCCCTCATCGACTACCTCGTGCTCGTTCATCCATCGACACTGGAGGACGTCCCCGAGTGGTACCGCGGTGAGGCTCTGCTCGCGGTCGCCGGACGCGTGGGGACGACCCGGCTGATCGACAACGTCCCACTCAACGTGGGGCCGGGCGGTGGCGCGCTCGCGGTCTTCTCCGGCGGCGGCCGTTCTCAGACCGACGTGCCGAGCCCCGTGGAGTCCACGGGCCCCAGAGCCCTCTGAGCTGAAGGACATCGCCGTGCAACGCACCATGCTCTACGCCAAGCTCCACCGGGTGACGGTCACGCATGCGAATCTCGGCTACGTCGGTTCGGTGACGATCGACCGGACCCTGCTCGAGGCCGTCGGGCTGCTGCCCGGTGAGCAGGTGAGCATCGTCGACGTCACCAACGGCAGCCGGTTGACGACCTATGTCATCGAAGGCGAGGCCGGGACCGGACTTATCTGTGTCAACGGCGCAGCCGCTCACCTGATCCAGCCAGGCGACATCGCGATCATCATCGCGTACGCACAGATGGACGAGGCCGAGGCGCGAACCTTCGTGCCGCGCGTCGTCTTCGTCGACCACACAAACGGCATCGTCGACATAGGCGGCGATCCGGCGGTCGTTCCAGACGGTTTCGGTCTCGAGTCATCCGGGACACCGCGAGGCCAGCGGTGACACGCACTATCCCGGCGCTGCGTATCCCGGCCCGCCTGGTGGCGCCGGAGCCAGGGTGGGTCGCCTCGGCCGACGTCATCGTCGTCGGCTCCGGGATTGCCGGCCTCTCCGCTGCACTGCGTCTGCGCCAACGCGTCGACCGCGTGCTGCTGGTCACCAAGACAGTGTTGTCCGAGGGTTCGACGATGTGGGCCCAGGGCGGAATCGCGGCGGCCCTGGACCCTGCGGACTCTGCTCAAGAGCATCTGCAAGACACCCTGGTCGCTGGCGCCGGTGTCTGCGACGAAGAGGCCGTGCGCATCCTTGTCTCCGAGGGGCCGACCCGGGTTCGTGAGCTCGCGGCCTTGGGAGCAGAGTTCGACCGAGGTCCCGACGGCGAGATCTCGCTGACCCGAGAGGGCGGTCACGGCCGTCGTCGCATCGCCCACGCCGGCGGAGACGCGACCGGCAAGGAGATCTCCCGGGCGCTGATCGCGGCGCTGGATGCCGCCTTGATCGCCGTCAAGGAGGATCCCGGCATCGAGGTGCTCGAGCATGCGCTTGTCGTGGATCTGTTGCAGGACAAGGATTCTCGTGTGTGTGGCGTCACGCTGCACGTCATCGGCGAGGGTCAGCTCGATGGCGTTGGCGCAGCTCGTGCTCGAGCCGTCGTCCTCGCCACCGGCGGCATCGGGCAGGTCTATTCGGCCACCACGAACCCCTCGGTTGCGACGGGTGACGGTGTCGCTGCCGCACTGCGGGCGGGCGCGGTGATCTGCGACCTCGAGTTCGTCCAGTTCCACCCCACGGTGCTCTGGCTGGGTGAGGGGGCGAGCGGCCAGCAGCCGCTTCTCTCCGAGGCGATGCGTGGCGAAGGCGCCTTCCTGGTCGACCGCGACGGGGTGCGGTTCATGCAGGGTGTTCATGATCTGGCCGACCTCGCGCCGCGTGACGTCGTGGCCAAGGCCATTGTCGCGCGTATGGCCCAGACCAGCGCCGACCACGTCTTTCTGGATGCTCGCCATCTTGGCAAGGAGTTCCTCGAGAGGCGTTTCCCCTCGATTGTCGCGCGCTGTCGCGAGCTCGGCTTCGACCCGGTGAGCGAGTTGCTGCCGGTCGCGCCCGCCCAGCACTTCGCGAGTGGGGGCGTGCGCACAGATCTGGCCGGCCGGTCCAACCTGGAGGGGCTGTATGCCTGCGGGGAGGTCTCCTGCACCGGAGTGCACGGCGCCAACCGGCTGGCGTCCAACTCCCTGCTCGAAGGTCTGGTCTTCGCCCACCGCATCGCCGACGACATCACCGACCGCCTGGCCGCTGGGGACCTGAGCCCTGCCGATCCGCTGGTGCGGGCCGAGGACACCACGCTGGTCGCCGCCAGCGAACGCACCGAGATCCAGCGGGCCATGACGCTTGGCACAGGAGCCGTGCGCTCCGCCGACTCGTTGGCCCGGGCAGCAGAGACGCTTGAGGCCGTCGCCCAGTCGGCGTCGGGGCGGACGGCCGATCCCGACTCGTGGGAGACCTCGAACCTCCTGCACGTCGGACAGCTCCTGACCGCAGTCGCCACGCTGCGCGAAGAGACCCGTGGCGGCCACATTCGCTCGGACTTCACCGGGCGAGATGACGCCCATTGGCGCGGGCACACCTACGCCGTACGCGAGACCGACGGTTCGATTGTGACGTCTTTCCACCCGATTACGTCCGCGGAAATTGCCTCGTCTCCTGCCGCGTCAACATCCCGGGTTCCGTCTGCATCCCAGGACAAGTCGTGAACACCTTTCCTGAGACCCGGGCGCACATTGTCGTCGAAAGCGCGCTTGACGAGGATCTCGGCGGATTCCCCGGCCTCGACGTCACCAGTGCTGCCATCATTCCCCCGACCCAACGCAGCACTGCGAACATCGTGGCGCGCGCTGACGGGATGATCGCGGGAATCCCATTGATCTCATTGGTCTTTCGTGCGGTAACTGAGCGCATCGGCTCGCTCGAGGTGGCCGTGGAGCTGCTCCGTGAAGATGGCGACCTGGTCCGCAAGGGCGATGTCATCGGCATACTTCGTGGTTCGACGCGGGCCATGCTGGTGGGTGAGCGCACGATCCTCAACCTGATCAGCCGGCTGTCGGGAATCGCGACCCATACCCGGCAATGGGCTGATGCTCTGGAGGGCACCGGCGCCATGGTGCTGGACACCCGCAAGACGACCCCCGGACTGCGGGCGCTGGAGAAGTACGCAGTGCGCTGTGGTGGCGGAACCAACAAGCGCATGGGCCTGTATGACGTCGCCATGATCAAGGACAACCACAAACTGGCGGCTGGTTCGGTCTCGGCGGCCTTCGAGGCTGTTCACCGGGCCTATCCGCACGTGGACATTCAGGTCGAGGCCACCACAACTGCTGAAGCGCTGGAGGCTGTGGCTGCCGGGGCACGGTTCCTGTTGTGCGACAACATGTCCGTTGAGCTGATGCGCGCCACTGTCAAGGCCGTCCGTGGCACCCGTGAACAGGTCCAGATCGAGGCCACCGGCGGTCTGACACTGGAGGTTGCGCGGGCGTATGCCGAGACAGGCGTCGACTTCCTCAGCGTCGGCGCGCTGACCCACTCCTCGCCGATTCTCGACATCGCCCTTGACCTCGTGGACGACGACACCTGAGGGTTTTCGTCAGGCGGCGAGCTCGTGGTGGTTGACCGGGTGGGTGGCGTACTGCCGCCGGTGGGGGTCGGCCCGGTAACCCCGATACAGGTGCAGACGCCGTCGCGGGTCATGGTCAGTGCCCAGCCGGCGTTGTGTTTGACCCGGTGGTGGTGTTGGCAGAGGGACAGCAGGTTCCATA
>JAYSQH010000128.1:0-18996 GCA_043721655.1 Phycicoccus sp.
TGACCACCAACGAGATTCGCGAGCGTGTCGGGCACCCCTGGACCGTCTTTGACGACGGTGTCATACCCGGAGCGACACCGGGCGAGACCATCGAGGAGGTGGCAGCCCGGTGTCGCAAGGTCATTGACCGAGCCGTGCCTTTCATGGCCACCGGCGACGTGGCGCTGGTCGGCCATGGTCACTGCCTGCGGATCCTGGCGACCGTGTTCCTGCGTCAGGAGCCGCGCTTCGGCTCACAGATCCGGCTGGATGCCGGGTCGGTCAGCGTCCTGCGTCTGGAGCGTGAAACTCCGGTCATCCAGTCCTGGAACCGAGTCGTTCAGTAGGGGTCGCGTCGGTGAGGTGAGCCGTGAGGCATGACAGCGGTGACGGCTTAGTCCTCGAAGGCCTCCGGCGGCGGGCAGGAGCAGACGAGATTGCGGTCGCCATACGACTCGTCGAGACGACGCACCGGCGGCCAGTACTTCGACAGCCTGTCCACGCCTTTCGGGAACGCGGCGAGCTTGCGGTCGTAGGGGTGGTCCCACTCCTCGACCAGGCAGGCTGCCGTGTGCGGGGCATGGTGCAACACGCTGTCGGTTGCCGAGACCTCGCCACGGGCAACCTGTTCGATCTCGCCACGGATGGCGATCATGGCGTCACAGAAGCGGTCGATCTCGGTGAGGTCCTCGCTCTCGGTCGGCTCGACCATGAGCGTGCCGGCGACCGGGAAGGACATCGTCGGCGAGTGGAACCCGTAGTCGATGAGCCGCTTGGCGACATCGTTCACCGACACTCCTGTGTCGTCCGTGATTCCGCGCAGGTCAAGAATGCACTCGTGCGCCACGATGCCTTCGTTGCCGGAGTACAGCACCGGGTAGTGCTCGCGGAGCCGGGCGGCGATGTAGTTGGCCGACAAGATCGCGACTTGGCTGGCACGGGTCAGCCCGGCGCCGCCCATCAGCCGAACATAGGCCCAGGAGATCGGCAGGATGCTCGCCGAACCGTAGGGAGCTCCCGAGACCGGGCCCACGCCCGTGGCGGGGCCGGCTTCCGGGGCCAGTGGATGGTTGGGGAGATACGGCGCGAGGTGGTTGCGCACGGCCACCGGACCGACGCCAGGGCCGCCGCCACCGTGCGGGATGGCGAACGTCTTGTGCAGGTTCAGGTGCGACACGTCGCCGCCGAACTTGCCCGGCTCCGCGAGGCCGATCAACGCGTTGAGGTTGGCTCCGTCGACGTAGACCTGGCCACCGGCCTCGTGGACGAGCTCGCACAGCTCGGTGATCGTGTCCTCGAAGACACCATGGGTCGAGGGGTAGGTCACCATGATCGCCGCGAGGTTGTCGCGGTGCGTCGTCACCTTGGCCCGCAGGTCGTCCATGTCGATCTCGCCGGTTGCTGCCGTCTTGACCACCACGACCTTGAGTCCGGCCATGGTGGCGCTAGCCGCGTTCGTGCCGTGCGCCGAAGCGGGGATCAGGCAGATGTTGCGGGCCGACTGGCCCTGAGCCTCCTGATAGGCGCGGATGGCGAGCAGCCCGGTCAGCTCGCCCTGTGACCCCGCGTTGGGCTGGAGGGTCACGGCGTCGTATCCGGTGATCTCGCACAGCCAGGCCTCAAGGTCCTTGATCACGGACCGAATCCCCTCGGTCTGGGTGGTCGGGGCGAAGGGATGCAGATTGGCGAACTCGGGCCAGGAAACCGGCTCCATCTCGGTGGTGGCGTTCAGCTTCATCGTGCAGGACCCGAGCGGAATCATGCCCCGGTCCAGGGCGTAGTCCCGATCCGCGAGCTTGCGCAGGTAGCGCAGCATCGCCGTCTCGCTGTGGTGGCTGTGGAACACCGGGTGGGTCAGGTAGCCCGACTCCCGAATCAGCGGCAGAGGCCACGTGAGGGTATTCACAGCGGCGACAGCGGGCAGCCCGGCCACTCCGAACGCGGCCCACACCGCCGACAGGTCGTTCAGGCCGGTCGTCTCGTCGGTGCTCACCGAGACGTGATCGACGTCGACCTGCCACAGGTTCACCCCCCGAGCAGCGGCCTCGGCAATGACCTCGGCGGCACGACCCGGCACGCGAACCGTGATGGTGTCGAAGAAGTGCTGGGTCTCGACCTCGATCCCGCCGTCGCGCAGACCCTGGGCCAACGCGGCGGCATGACTGTGAACCTGTCGGGCGATTCTGGCCAGGCCAGCGGGTCCGTGGTACACGGCATACATGGAGGCCATCACGGCCAGTAGCACCTGAGCGGTGCAGATGTTGGAGGTGGCCTTCTCGCGACGGATGTGCTGCTCACGGGTCTGCAGTGCCAGACGGTATGCCGGGTGGCCGTCAGCATCGATGCTGACACCGACCAGGCGACCCGGCATCGTGCGCTCGAGGCCGGCGCGGACGGACATGAAGCCGGCGTGTGGGCCGCCAAAGCCCATGGGCACGCCGAAACGCTGGCTGCTTCCGACGGCGACGTCGGCGCCCCACTCCCCCGGAGGCGTGACCAGGGTCAGGGCCAGCAGGTCGGCGGCGGCCGTGACCAGGGTGCCGAGCTCGTGCGCGGCGGCGGTCAGAGCCGACCAGTCACCCAGTTCGCCATCGGCGCCGGGGTACTGGAGGACGACTCCGAACACGGTCTGTCCGCCGGCTGCCGCGGTCAGTGCCTCGGGCGTGGTGACGCCGCTGAGGTCAGCGACGACGATGGCCAGACCGAGAGGCTTGGCGCGGGTCTTCATGACGCCGATCGACTGGGGAAAGAGCTGCTGGTCCACAAGCAGGACTGCGTCTGGTGCGCACTTGCTGGCGCGGCGCATCAGGGTCATGGCCTCGGCAGTGGCGGTGCTCTCATCAAGCAGCGAGGCGCTGGCAGTCTGCAGGCCGGTGAGGTCCGCGATGACCGTCTGGAAGTTGATCAAGGCTTCGAGCCGGCCCTGGGAGATCTCAGGCTGGTACGGCGTGTAGGCGGTGTACCAGGCAGGGCCCTCGAACACGTTGCGCCGGACCACGGGGGGCGTGAGCGTGCCGTAGTAGCCCATACCGATCATCTGCGTCAGCACCGTGTTTCGGGAGGCCAGGGCGCGCAGCTCCTTCACGACGGCTTGCTCGGTGGGTGCCGCTTCGAGGCGAAGTGCCCGCTCGCTGCGGATAACGCCCGGCATCGCCGTGTCGAGCATCGCCTCCAGACTGGGCTGGCCGACAACCTTGAGCATCGCCGCGACGTCGTCGTGGTCGGGACCGATGTGCCGGGAGATGAAGTCCGGCTCGGTCGCAGGGGTCGGGTCAACGGCGGGGGTCGAGTCAAGGGTCATCGAAGGCTCCTCACGCGGGCGGCAGCAATCTGCCGTGAGCGGTCACGGACCTCCCCGCCTGTCGCCTCGGGCTGGCTTCAAGCTGCCTGCCCGTGCGGTCCTGGCGCCTGAGAGGTTCCGGGGAGGTTTGCCCCTTCGGCGCCCCGCCACTATGTGTCCCCCACCGGGGATCTCGCATGGCGCGGGGACTCTCCCGCACGGGGTAAACGGCGACGTCAGATTAGCACCCGAGCAGTTTCACTGAGCACCCGAGCAGTTTCGCGCCGACGAGAGGAAGAGGAGTCAGCTGATCTTGCGCGCCTGCCGGCGGGACGTGAGCTCGTCGCCGGGGTGTTCCGCAGGGGTTTGGTCCGCAGCAAGGTCGCCGGACAGTGACTCGCAGGGCAACGATGCGAGCTCACCCTCGACCTCGCGCCAGACCCGACCCAGGGCAATGCCGAAGACACCCTGACCGCCCTGGAGCAGGTCGATGACCTCGTCGGCGGAGGTGCACTCATAGACGCTGGCGCCGTCGCTCATCAGGGTGATCCGGGCCAGGTCCTCGACCCCACGCTCACGAAGCTGGCTGATCGCCACGCGGATCTGCTGCAACGAGACTCCGGTGTCGAGCAGTCGCTTGACCACCTTGAGGACCAGGATGTCGCGGAAGCCGTAGAGGCGCTGGGTGCCGGAGCCGGTCGCGCTGCGAACCGAGGGCTCGACCAGGCCGGTGCGGGCCCAGTAGTCCAGTTGTCGGTAGGTGATCCCCGCGGCGCGGCAAGCGGTGGGTCCGCGGTAGCCGGTGTCCTCCCGCAGCACGGGAAGGTCATCGGTGAACAGCAACCCCTGCGCGGCGATCGGCACGAACCCCGTGCCATACCGTGCTTCTCCGGTGGAGTACACGCTTACCTCCTCGTAACTACAGCCTCGTTGTTTATCTTGACGGTACGGCGGACAGGAGGTGAGCGTCAATCACCTGTGCGGGTCAGCCTTTGGCGTGTCGTGGTTTACGCCATCCATGAACGTCTAGTAGAGGGTCACTCCTATACGGGGGGCCAGGTCTCGATGGGACCTGATTCATCAGGGTTGTCGAAGTCCTCTGCCGACACCTGGTCGAGGAACTCCCGGAACCGCTCGACCTCGTCTTCCTCCTCATGCGCGATCGCCACCCCGGCTTCGTCCAGGAGACTGTCCTCGACCAGGATCGTGGTCCCGGTGCGCAGCGCCAGGGCAATCGCGTCGGAGGAACGCGCGCTCACTTCGACGGCCCCGTCGAAGACCAGAGTGGCGTGGAAGACGCTGTCCTTGAGCTCGACGATCCGGACCTCGACGAGCTCGTGCCCGAGCCCTTCGATGACATTCTTGAGCAGGTCGTGAGTCAACGGGCGGGGCGGGACGACTCCTTGCTGGGCATAGGCAATCGCCGTGGCCTCGGCCGCGCCGATCCAGATCGGCAGATAGCGTTCGCCGCCGCGCTCGCGCAGTAGGACGATGGGCTGGTTGGTCGGCATTTCGACGCGCACACCCAAGACATCGAGTTCTCTCACTTCGCCAACGCTACTCGCTTATTCGGCGGCAAGCCCTGCCTTGACCAACGCCGCGTGCAAGGCGATGCACTCGGCCAGGATCTGTGCCGTCGGATCGTGGGGGACCTTGCCGCTGGTCCCCCGACTTCGACCTCGGATGGGGGAAAGCACCTGCTGAACCAGCCCGATCTCGCGGTCAGCTGCGGTCCGGAACGCGCGAAGATGTCGTGGTTCGATGCCGTACGCCGCCAGGGCACCTGCAGCCCGCGCGACCGTGAGCGCCGGCTCCCCATAGTGCCCACCTGAGTCGGGTCGCAGCAGACCGTAGGTGGAGAGAGCCTCGAAGGTGGGCTTGTCGAGACCGGCAGCCTCGCGCAGCTCGAGGGCCGTCATCCGAAGGCCGCTGCGCCGTCGTAGTGCTGATGCTCCGGGCAGGTCGCGGTCAATCGCCAGGACAGGGGCCTGCGGACGGGAGGGTGCCACGTCACCCTGACCCGGCGCGAGCCCGCGGTCGAGCTTGTCCAGGGCGTCAGCGATGACCTTCAGCGGCCAGAAGCGATCGCGCTGCGCGGTCAGGATGTATCGCAGTCGCTCGACGTCGTCAGGCGAGAACGTGCGATACCCGGAGCTGGTGCGTTCGGGGGTGATCAGTCCCTCGGCCTCCAGAAACCGGATCTTGGAGATGCTGATGTCCGGGAACTCCGGCCTGAGCGCCGCGAGGACTGCCCCGATCGGCATCAGCTGGGGGGTGGTTGGCGGGCTCACTCGGGGTGTTCGGGACCGGTGGTCACGTGGCGCCACCGGCATAGAACACGAGCCGGAACTTGCCGATCTGGACCTCGTCGCCTGTCCTGAGGGTGACCGCATCGATCCGCTCCCGGTTGACATAGGTGCCATTCAGCGATCCCACATCGCGAACCAGGAAGTTGTTACCTTCGCGGCCGAAGGTCGCGTGCTTGCGCGACACGGTGACGTCGTCCAGGAAGATGTCGCTGTCGGGGTGTCGGCCGGTGCTGACCTCGTCCGAGTCGAGCAGGAACCGCGCGCCGGTGTTGGGCCCCCGAAGGACCACCAGCAGCGCTGTTCCGGGGAGCAGTGCGTCAACCGTGGCCTGGTCCTGGGCTGTTAGTCCGATCTCGGCATCGGTCGGAGGCTCGGGAGGTGCGCCGACACCGGGCAGCCGCATGGTGGTGGGATCGCCCGCCCGTCCATACGCTTGCTCGCGCTCGTTCTCGGTCATGACCTGCGCACCCGCTTCCGTTGTGCCTGCGACACCGTCGCGATTGTTGTCTAGCTGTGGAGAGACACCAACCCTAGATCAGGGATCGAGGATGAAGGGAAGCCTTCGTGGGACCGTCTGGCGCCAAGGCGCGGGAACGTGGTGGCTTTGCTGGAAATCCACGCCATCCGGTGATAACCGTCAGCTCAGCAGTGCCCGGTAGGACTCGAGGTCCAGCAGAGTCTCCACGGAGCTTGAGTCATTGAGCTTCACGTCATACATCCATCCCTGGCCATAAGGATCAGAGTTAACCAGCTCGGGAGCGGAGTCCAGTGCCTGGTTGATCGCGACGACCTCACCGGAGAGCGGTGCGTAGAGGTCGCTGACCGACTTCGTCGACTCGACCTCGCCGCAGGAGTCGCCGGCGCTGATGGTGTCGCCCACGGACGGAAGGCTGACGTAGACGACGTCGCCGAGCGCGTCCTGAGCGAAGGCGGTGATGCCCACCCTGATCACGCCCTCAGCCTCGGTGCGCACCCACTCGTGCTCGGGGGTATAACGAAGGTCCTGCGGATACTCGAGCTCGCGCATGTCACTCCTTGGTTGACTAGGGCGTCGGATCGGACGCCGGTGACGGTACGGGGCGAGCGTATCGAGGCTCGCGGAGCGTGTGCAACGCAGCCACCGTTAGATCGGTCTGCTGGTTGATGGAGATGGTGGCACCGAGCCCTCGCACGGTTTCCGAAAGGCCTCCGGGGATCTCCATCGCAGAAGACAACGTCTGCGGATTGCCAATCGCCAGAAGGAGATACGGCGCGGTGATAGGGGTTCCATCGACCTTGACCCCGGATCCGGCCTGACTTAGGTAGGAGCTGGCGACCACCCGAACGTCTCCCACCTGTATGGCTTCAGCACCGGCGTCGCGCAGTTCCTCGATGGCATCCAGCAGCAGCACCGGGGTCACCTTGGCGTCCGGGTCGTGAATCGTCATCGTGATGCCGGGACCGTGCGCCTGGGTCGTACCGGCGAGGACTCTGAGGGCGTCGAGTCGTTCTTGCGCGGCTTTGAGCGCGGCGGCGCCACTGGTGCTGCCACTTACCAGCTCATCGCGGGTGGCCTGGAGCTCGCGGGCGTTCTGGTCCAGGCGTGAGGCCTGCTGGGTTGCGTTGTCCAGGATGGTGACGAGCTCTCCCTGTCGCAGCGACCCCAGGCCCGCATCCTGGTTCTGGCGGACCTGCGTGGCCACTGCGAAGCCGAGGAGGATGGCCAGTGATGCCGCCAGGGCATTGGCCTTGGTGGCCCTGGGACGCGCCATCAACGCCAGTCGATGCCAGGCAGTGCTGTCCGTGGGTGTGGGGGGTGTGGGGGGCGCCTCGGGCGGCGGGTCAGAGTAGCTCATGCGCGGAACAGGTGTCGGCGGATGGATGCCACGTTGGAGAAGATCCTGATCCCGAGAACGACGACCACCCCGGTCGACAGCTGCGATCCCACACCAAGCTGGTCACCGAGGAAGACGATGAACGCGGCCACGATCACGTTCGACAGGAACGAGACCACGAACACCTTGTCGTTGAAGATGCCGTCCAGAACGGCGCGCACTCCCCCGAAGACAGCGTCGAGAGCGGCGATGACGGCGATAGGCAGATACGGCTGGAGGGCCAGGGGCACCGCCGGGTGCAGGAACAGGCCGACGGCGAGACCGACGAGCAGTCCAAGAGCAGGAATCACGGTGAGGTCTCCGTCGGTTGCGGGGCTGTCGTTGTGGGCTTGGCGGTGGTAGTCGCGGTCGCGGCCGGAGACTGTTTCGTGACCGCGGACTTCACGGGTTGGGCCTGGTCGAGGGACAGTGCAGGCTCGCCGGGGACCAGCACGGAGTCACGCTCCCTGACGTCGCCGCGGATCTTGTAGTTGAGCCTGAGTGACTGCAGATAGCTTCCGCCGTCGGCGGCAGCGAACTCCACGCTCAGGCTCCCGGGGCCACCGATGGCGGTGATGACGTAGGGGCGGGTGAGAGGCCGGTAGTCCACCAGGATGGCCGCGCCCGCAAAACGGATGGCTGCACGTGAGGTGAGCCGGTGACCGTTGACCGAGATCGCCTCGGCGCCAGCTTGCCACAGGCCGTTGACGATGATCTGCAGGTCGCTCGCCTGCACTTTCCCCTGGTCAACCTCGGTTGAGGTTCGGGGGTTGGCGTTGGGGCTCTTGGGATCGGTCTGAGCTGCTGCATCGTCCAGGGTGAGCACGAGCCCTGGACCGGTGACCGGCACCGTCCCCGCCGCGATCTCGAGACGTGCCAGCTCGGTGGCAAGCCCGGTCTGACTCTGCTGGATCAAGGCCGCGGCCTGGGCGGCGTCGATCTCGCTGCGAAGTGTGGAGATGAGGCGGGTCTGGGTCTCGGCGTGGGCACGCATCGCCTCGATCCGGCTCACCAGGTAGGCCTTGACCTTGATGGCGCTGGTCTCCGGTGCCCGCAGGGACAAGGCTGAGGTGGCAAGCAACGCCCCGATCAGCAGGGCCATGACGACCAACATGGGGCTCCGGTGCCCTGTGGCGGGAGGAAGCCCGGTCTTCCTGCGGCTCTCGGCCGCCGCCGCGTAGCCGGGGTCAAGCGGGCGCTGCATCATCTCGGTGATCAGCGTCATCGACTGATCGGGCCGACCCGGGGACCCTTCCGGATGATCGCTCACGTGACCAGCCTGCTCGCTCTGGCGACTCGCACGACGTCCCGCGTCTGAACGGCATAGAGGACTCCGGCGACCCAGTAGAGAGCCGTGCCCCACCAGGCGAAGGCCCACCCGATCGGCAGGGCGATCGTGGAGAAGATGCTGCCGCTCTGCCCGAGCAGGATCACCGGAAACGCCCAGAGCAGGTCGAACGTTGCGGCTTTGCCGATGAAATGCACTGGTAACGCTCGATATCCGTAATGGCGCACGACCAGCAGGAGAGCCGTCCCGAAGACCTCACGGCCGACCAGGACCCCGACCAGCCACCACGGGATGATGCCGCGCCAGGCCAGTCCGAGCAACGTTGAAAGGATGTACAGCCGGTCGGCCAGAGGGTCGAGCAGCTGGCCCACGCTGGAGACCAGGTTGTAGGCCCGGGCGATCTTGCCATCGAGGTAGTCGCTCACGCCCGAGACGGTGAGGACCACCACCGCCCAGCCGTCGTGACGGCTCAGGATCAGCCAGAGGAAGATCGGCACGCCCACCAGCCGCAGCATCGACAAGGCGTTGGGCACGGTCCAGACACGGTCAGTGACCACAGGACTGCCCTGTGCGCTCCCGTGGACCTGTTCCCTCACGCGAGAGAGCCTAGGCGTTGTATGCCGTCCCGCCGGTCAGGACGTCGCCCGCCGCGCTGCTATTTGACCTTCTCCCAGCCGCGACGTGGCGCGCGGCTGCCGAGCTGGTCGTCACGACTGCGATAGACGATGTAGGGGCGGGTGAGGTAGCCCAGCGGAGCGCTGAAGACGTGTACCAGCCGGGTGAAGGGCCACAGGGCGAACAGTGAGAACGCTGCGATCGCGTGCAGCTGGAACCCGACCGGGGCAGCAGCCATCAGCTCTGGGTGCAGGGAGAACCGGAAGATGCCGCGGAACCAGATGGACACGCCTTGGCGGTAGTCGTAGTCACCGAAGATGTTGGCGAAGACTGTGTTGACCAGACCCAGCACGATCACCGTGGCGAGGAACACATACATCGTCTTGTCCATGCGTGTGGTCGCCGTGAACACCGGCCCGACGGTGCGCCGGCGGTAGATCAGGATCGCCATGCCGACAACCGTGCAGACTCCGGCGACGGCCCCGACACTGACTGCCATGAAGTGATAGACGCCCTCGGAGATGCCGAAGAACTCGGTCCAGGACTTGGGGATGCCCAGACCCACGATGTGACCACCCAGGACGAACAGAATGCCGAAGTGGAACAGCGGGCTGCCCAGGCGCAGCAACCGGCTCTCGTAGAGCTGCGACGACCGAGTCGTCCAGCCGAACTTGTCGTAGCGGTAGCGCCACCAGTGCCCGACGACGAACGTGGTCAGGCAGATGTAGGGGAAGACGACCCATAAGAAGGTGTCCAGCCCACTTGTGGTTGTCGGGTTGATCGTGCCTGCCGCGATCATCATCGGGCTCCCCTGCTGGCTGGCGCGTAGGTGGGCGAAGGCAAGGCGACCGGGCCAGCAGGCTTGCCGGGGCCGCGACTTCCCCCAGGCTCGGGCATGTATTCCGGCGGGGCGAACGGCGCGAGACCGACTTCCTCGGCCGGGGGGCCTTGCGCGGCGAGCTTCATCACCGCCTCCCGGTCGTCACCGCCCAACGGAGGCAGCGTGGCGCTGACCGCCTGAAGCACCAGCGCCCACGGCGAGTGCGCGTCCTCCAGTGCCAGACGGAGGATCTCGAGACCCGCACGGTGCTCCAGGAGCAGCACCCGCGCCCCGGATACGTCTGCGGTGGCGCCGAACTCGAGGACCACGCCGAGGTGGTCGGGCAGCTCACCGTCGGACAGGATCATCCCCGAGTCCCTGTATGCCGTCTTGAACCGCAGCAGCGCCAGTCCCCTGTTGCGGGTGTCGCCGTGCTGGAAGTACGTCAGGTAGAGGCAGCAACGCCTCTGGTGGTCGAACGTGGCCACGAAGTCCGCCGCCAGCTCGGGCAGGGGTGTCCCCTCGAGATGTTCGAGGAAGGCAGCCAGTGGGTTCGAGACCGCGCCCGGCAGCTTGGCCACTGCCTCGCGCAACATCGGGGCCCGGCTCAGGAGCTCCTGGTCGGGGTAGCCCAGCAGCAGGGAGGCGCTCTGCCAGGCAAGCACCAACTGCGCATCGGTCAGTCCGGTTCGGCGCCCCGGCACTCGCAGCCTTGCCCTCACGAGGGTTCCTCCGGTGTCTTGTCATCGTGGCCCTTGGGGAACAGTCCCGCGGGTTTGCCCCGGCCGTCCCAGTTCAGCAGATTGGTACGCCCACGACGGTGCTCGGTCTCGACGATCGAGTCGCTGGTCTGCCGGTCCTTGAGCATCTGGAAGTTCTCCACCGCGATCGGGGTCGGCACCCCGGAGCCCTCGCCGAACGGTCCGGAACCGCCCATCCCCGGACCGCCGTCCAGGTCAAGGCTGCACTCGGTCGCGAGCTCCTCGAGGGCGTGGGCCTGCTCAGCGTGCGCCGGTGGAATCACGTACCGCTCGTCGTACTTGGCGATCGCGAGCAGCCGGAACATGTCCTGGATCTCGACACCCGTCATACCGACGGCCTCGGCCAGGGACTCGTCAGCGGGCCGGCCCATGTTGATCTCGCGCATGTACGAACGCATCGCGGCCAGCCGCCGCAGGACCGCGTCGACCGGGGCGACGTCGCCTGCGGTGAACAGCTCAGCGAGGTACTCGATCGGGATCCGCAGCGCCTCGATCGCGGCGAACAGGTTCTCGCCGTCCTCGGCGTCATGGCCCGTGTCGCGCACGATGTCGACCACCGGTGACAACGGCGGGATATACCAGACCATCGGCATGGTGCGGTACTCCGGATGCAGCGGTAAAGCGACCTTGAACGTGTTGATCAGCGCCCAGATCGGTGAGCGTTGGGCTGCCAGGACCCAGTCCCTCGGTATGCCGGCCGCCTCGGCGTCGCGCATCACGACGGGGTCGTTCGGGTCGAGGAACACCCCTCGCTGAGCCTCGTAGAGAGCATGGTCATCGGTGGTGGACGCAGCCTCGAGGACCTTGTCCGCGTCGTACAGCATGAGGCCGATGTAGCGGAGGCGACCCACACACGTCTCGGCGCAGACTGTCGGCAGTCCGACCTCGATGCGGGGGAAGCAGAACGTGCACTTCTCGGCCTTGCCGGTCTTGTGGTTGAAGTAGATCTTCTTGTAGGGGCAACCGGTGACGCACATCCGCCAGCCGCGGCAACGGTCCTGGTCGACCAGGACGATGCCGTCCTCTTCGCGCTTGTAGATCGCGCCAGAGGGACAGGAGGCCGCGCAGGAGGGGTTGAGGCAGTGCTCGCAGATCCGGGGCAGGTAGAACATGAAGGTCTGCTCGAACTCGAACTTCACCTTGTCAGCGATGTTCTTGAGCATCACGTCCTTGTGCCCGTGGTCGATGGAGCCGCCGAGGTCGTCGTCCCAGTTGGCGCTCCAGGCGATGTTGATGTTCTTGCCGGTGATCAGCGACTTGGGCCGGGCCACCGGCGTGTGCTGCTGAGCCGGGGCGTTGGTCAGGGTGCTGTAGTCGTAGGTCCACGGCTCGTAGTAGTCCGCAATCGCAGGCATCCTGGGGTTGGCGAAGATGGTGGCGAGCTTGTGGAAACGGCCTCCGCCCTTCAGTGCGAGCCGGCCTCGGCGGTTCAGCTCCCAGCCGCCCTTCCATTTTTCCTGGTCCTCGTAACTGCGTGGATACCCTTGTCCTGGGCGGGTTTCGACGTTGTTGAACCACACGTACTCGGTGCCGGACCGGTTGGTCCATGCCTGTTTGCAGGTGACCGAGCAGGTGTGGCAGCCGATGCACTTGTCGAGGTTCATCACCATCGACATCTGAGCCATAACCCTCATCTGGCTTCTCCGATCGCGCGCAGCAGCGCTGCACTCCCTAACAGGCGAACGCGCATCAGGCTGTGACACATCAGTACTGAACCTCCTGCGAACGACGGCGGATCATGGTGACCTCGTCGCGTTGGTTGCCGGTCGGACCGAGATAGTTGAAGGCGAAGCACAGCTGGGCGTAGCCGCCGATCAGGTGGCTCGGCTTGATCAGCAGCCGGGTCAGCGAGTTGTGGATGCCGCCTCGCTGCCCGGAGGTCTCTGCTATCGGGACGTCGATCAACCGGTCCTGCGCGTGGTGCATGTAGACGGTTCCCTCGGGCATCCGGTGGCTGACGATCGCCCGGGCGACCACGACGCCGTTGCGGTTGACCGCCTCCATCCAGTCGTTGTCGTGGATGCCGACCTTGGCCGCGTCCTCCTTGCTGATCCAGATGGTCTGGCCACCACGGGACAGCGAGAGCATGAACAGGTTGTCCTGGTACTCCGAGTGGATGGACCACTTGCTGTGCGGGGTCAGGTAGCGGACCATCACGCCCAGCTCACCTCCGGGGCCCATCTCGCCGGTCTGACCGATCTCTGGCTCTCCGAACAGAGAAGTCATGTTGAGTGGGGGGCGGAATACGGGAAGCCCCTCACCCAGCTCGGTGATCCAGTCATGGTCGAGGTAGAAGTGCATCCGGCCGGTCAGCGTGTGCCACGGCTTGAGCCGTTCGACGTTGATCGTGAACGGAGAGTAGCGCCGGCCGCCGGACTCGGAACCCGACCACTCGGGCGAGGTGATGACCGGAACGGGTGCGCCTTGGGTGTCGGCGAAGGTGATCCGCTTGCCCTCGTGCTCGGCCGCGAGGTCGACGAGCTTGACGCCCGTCCGCTTCTCGAGCGTGTGAAACCCCTGGGTAGCCAGCCGGCCGTTCGTAGTGCCCGACATCGCCAGGATCGCCTCGCAGGCGTCAACGTCACGGACCAGCGACGGGCGGCCATCGGCGGGGCCACCTCGGACCGCGCCGTTCTTCGCACGCAGGTAGCTGATCTCCTGGTCCAGTTCGAAGGTCACACCCTTGGTGGTGGCGCCGAGGGTGTCCATCAGCGGCCCCAGGGCACTCATCTTGGCGAAGACGGCGCCGAAGTCGCGTTCTACGACAACGAGCTTGGGCATCGTCACGCCGGGGACGGGCTCGCACTCCCCCGCCTTCCAGTCCTTGACGACGCCATGCGGGTTCGCCATCGCATCGACCGTGTCGTGGGTCAGCGGGACCGCCACGACGTCCTTGCGAACTCCGAGATGCGTGGCGGCCAGCTCGCTGAAGCTCTTGCCGATGGTCATGAACGCGTCCCAGTCGGTGCGCGTCTGCCAGGGCGGGCTGATCGCCGGGTTGAACGAGTGCACGAACGGGTGCATGTCGGTGGTGTTGAGGTCGTGTTTCTCGTACCAGGTGGCTGCCGGCAGCACGACGTCGGAGAAGATTGTGGTGCTCGTCATCCGGAAGTCCAGGCTCAGCAACAGGTCGAGCTTGCCGGTGGGCGCCTCGTCATGCCAGACGACATCCTTGGGGCGATCGGGCTCACGAGTCTCTGTGGCCCGGACGGAGTGGTCGGTGCCCAGCAGGTGCTTGAGGAAGTACTCGTTGCCCTTGGCGGAGGAGCCCAGCAGGTTGGCCCGCCAGACCGTGAGCACCCGCGGGTAGTTCTCCTGTGCGTCCGGGTCCTCGCAGGCGAACCTCAGCCTTCCGGACTTCAGCTCGTCGACGACATGCTCGGCCACCGGACGTCCCGCCGCCTCGGCCTGATCGGCCAGGTCGAGGGGGTTGCGGTCGAAGGTGGGGTAAGAGGGCATCCACCCCATCCGGGCCGACTGCGCGATGATGTCGGCGGTCGTCTTGCCCGCCAGCTGCCCACCCGCCGTCGCTGAGACAAGGGTGTCTGCGCCGAAGTGGTCGTAGCGGAACTGGTTGCTGTGCAGATACCAGTACGCCGTCTGGATCATGTTCCGCGGTGGTCGGGACCAGTCCAGGGCGTTGGCGATCTGGTTGTAGCCGGTGATCGGGCGGACCTTCTCCTGGCCGACATAGTGCGCCCACCCGCCGCCGTTGACGCCCTGGCAACCGGTGAGGTTCGTGAGCGTCAGGAAAGCGCGGTAGATGGTGTCGGAGTGGAACCAGTGGTTGGTGCCCGCCCCCATGATGATCATCGAACGCCCCTGGGACTGCTCGGCATTGGCCGCGAACTCCCGTGCGATCCGCGCCGCCGCCGAGGCTGCGACGCCGGTGATCCCTTCCTGCCAAGACGGTGTGTATGGCGCGTTGGCGTCGTCGTAGCCGGTAGGCCAGGTACCGGGCAGTCCGTCGCGGGCCACGCCGTACTGCGCGAGCATCAGGTCGAAGACGGTGGTGACCAGGTGGCCGTTGACCCGGCGAACAGGGACCCCGCGAGTGAGCGAGCCTGCCCTGCTGTCTGCGTCGCCAATGCCGGACTGGGCGTTGTCGAAGCGCGGCATCTGCACCTCGACCGCAGCCTCGGTGCCACCCTCGGCGCTGAGCATCGGGTGGACGTCACCCAGGTCGAGGTTCCACTTGCCGAGGCCGCTCTCGCCGTAGCGGTGGCCCATCGAACCGTTGGGCACGACCGGTTGCTCGGTCGCGGCGTCGAGGAGCACGGTCTTGAACGCGGCGTTCTCGCTGGCAGCTTGTTCGCCACCGAGGTCCTCCGCGGTGAGGAACTTGCCGGCGAAGAACGTGCCCTCACGCTCATCCAGACGAACCAGGAACGGCAGATCCGTGTAACGAGAAACGTACTGGGTGAAGTACGGGACCTGCCGGTCGACAAAGAACTCCTTGAGGATGACGTGCCCCATGCTCATCGCGAGGGCCCCGTCGGTTCCCGGTTTGGCAGGCAGCCACTCGTCGGCGAACTTGACGTTGTCGGCATAGTCCGGTGCCACCGCGATGACCTTCTGGCCGCGGTAGCGCGCCTCGGTCATCCAGTGGGCATCAGGGGTCCGGGTCACCGGCAGGTTCGAACCCCACATGATCAGGTAGCCCGCGTCCCACCAGTCCCCCGACTCCGGGACATCGGTCTGGTCGCCGAATACCTGCGGCGAGGCGACGGGCAGGTCGGCATACCAGTCATAGAAGCTCAGCATCGAGCCACCGATGAGGTTCACGAACCGCGCACCCGCCGCGTGCGAGACCATCGACATCGCCGGGATTGGCGAGAACCCGGCGACGCGGTCAGGGCCCCATCTCTTGATGGTGTGGACGTGAGCCGCGGCGACGATCTCAGCGGCTTCCTCCCAGGTGGCGCGCACGAGGCCGCCCTTGCCACGGGAGGCCTTGTATCGCCTGGACCGCTCCGGGTCCCCCACGATGTCGGCCCAGGCCAGAACGGGGTCACCCAGGCGCGCCTTGGCTTCGCGGTACATCTCCAACAGCACGCCGCGCACGTAGGGGTAGCGAACCCGGGTCGGCGAGTAGGTGTACCAGGAGAAGGCTGCCCCACGGGGACAGCCACGGGGCTCGTACTCCGGCCGGTCCGGTCCGGTCGACGGGTAGTCGGTCTGCTGGGACTCCCAGGTGATGATGCCGTCCTTGACGTACACCTTCCACGAGCAGGAACCGGTGCAGTTCACACCGTGCGTGGACCGGACCACCTTGTCGTGGGCCCAGCGGTCGCGGTAGAAGGCGTCCGCCTGGCGACCACCATGGCGATGCAGGGTTCGGAGGTCTTTACTCACCTCCGCCTTGGTGAAGAACCTCCGGGTGCGCACGAGCGCCTGGGTCAACGCGTCGTCCAGTCCTTCGCCGGACGCTCCTGACCACTGTTCGTTGCTCACACGCGGTCCCTCTCACTGGTGGCTCGGGCACGAACGGCTTCGATACGTTCCCACTGGTCGGTGTCAAGTGCTGCGAGAGCAGCAGGGAAGACCCCGTCCTGTTCCTTGAGGATGTGCTCGCGAAGCATATTCAGAACGGCGAGCAGACGGTCGGGCAAGGTGGGGTCGTCAGGGAAGCCGTCGGCCGCTTCACCGAGCACCTTCTCGATCTCGCGATGCTCAGAGCGCAGCGCCGCGATGTGATCCGGGAACTCGTCGGCCATCTCCGGGAAGAGACCCTCTTCCTCGACGACGGTGTGGGGACGGAGTATTGCCAGGATCTCCTGGCAGATGGTCGCGACATTCTCCAGACGATGATTCTCCAGACGCTGATCCCGCAGCGAACTCTGGATCTGCCCGACCAGCTCAACTGCCGCATTGTGCTCGCGGGTCAGCTCGGCGATGGTGGCGATCTGCTGGCAGCCGCAGTACTCACACATCAAATAACTCCCGATGCTGGCGGCTGCGCCGGCTCCAGTTTCTTGGCGCCGGCTACCCGACGGGCGCCAGCGGATCGGACAGCGGTATTGGTGAATACCAGTGTTGCCGCTGCAACCACGGCCAGGAGTGCCAGTCCCAAGCCGTACGAACCGAGCCTTCCGTGGATGTAGCCCATCACCAGCGGTGGGACGAACCCGCCCAGGCCACCAGCAGCCCCGACCAGGCCCGTGACTGACCCGACCTTGTTGGCCGGTGCCACCTGTGCGACCAGGGCGAAGGTGGCACCGCTGCCAGCGCCGACCGCAGCCGCCATACCCATGAAGGCGACCGTGCCCCACGGCATGAGGTCAGGGGTGAAAGCCTGCAGGGTTGCTGCGGCGGTCAGAACTGCAAATACGGCGGTCAGCACAGGGATCGGTCCCACCCTGTCTGAGAACCACCCGCCGACCGGACGCATGACGACGGCCACGATCACGAAGCCCGCCATCCGGTTGGCGGCATCGGCCTGCTCGAGCCCATAAGCGGTGCGGAGGTAAGCCGGAAGGTAGACCGAGAAGGCCACGTAGCCGCCGAAGGCCACGGCATACAGGATGCTCGCCTGCCAGGTGATGGTGAGCCGCGCGGTGGCCGCCAGTCGAGAAACCAGAGGCTCGGTCGGAACCGTCCGCCCCGGCGCATCGCGCATGACCAGCCACGCGGTCACGGCATACAGGGCCAGGACACTGGCGGTGATCAGGAAGGGTGCAGAAGATCCTTGCGCCTTCACCAGCTTCACGGTGGTCAGGGCGCTGATCGCGGTCCCGCCCATGCCGACGCCAAAGACACCGATGGCGAATCCGCGCCGTTCGGGTGGGAACCAGGCGTTGACAAACGGGACTCCGACCGCAAAGGCAGTGCCGCCGATGCCCAGGAAGAACCCGCCAATGAGCAGTGTTACCAACGACTTCTGCCCGGCCAGGCCGATGAAGAGGACCGGCACGATGGTCGCGACCGAGACCAGGGGCAACATCACCCGGCCGCCGAACCGGTCGGTCAGGGCCCCGACCGGTATCCGGCCCAGCGCTCCGACGATCACCGGCACGGCGACGATCAACGCCTGTTGAGAGCCTGACAGGCCCAGCAGCTCCTTGTAGCGCGGGCCTAGCGGACTGAGCAGGGCCCAGGCCCAGAAGTTGACCGCGAAACCCACCGTGGCCAGGGCCAACATCACCATCGGCTGGCGGCCTGCCGGTCCTGCGTGATGCGCGACCATGGTGTTGCTCCTCATCGTGGGTCAAGTGTGTCGTGCGGGGATGTCGCAAACAAGGATCGACCCGACAATTGGCCCCGGCAGGGACTTTCAATGACGGGTCCTGACGTGCCAAGAATGTTTTTACCACAATGACGGTGTAAACTCTCGTTTACGCGCTGTGGCACATTTCACCTGAGGCTGGTGAGGCCCTGCGAGTACCTTGTTCTTACGATGTAGATCGGGAAAATGGGTGACATGGTCGAGTTCAGTGGCGCGGTAAGCAACGCTGTGGCTTCGGGGCCTGCCCGCCCGTCGGACCGGAGCCATCACAAGGTGCTGGCCAGCGCAAGCCGCGTCGCCGTGCTCCAACTGCTGAGGTCGCGCGGCTGGCCACTCGGTGTCGCTGAGGTCGCCGAACACCTCGGCCTGCATCAGAACACCGTCCGGTCCCATCTCGACATCTTGGTGGACTCCGGCTACGTCATACGTCGCAGCGAGGCACCCAGCGGTCCCGGCCGACCGCGGGTGGTCTACGAGGGGACAGCGGCGCCGGACGACGAACGCAACTACAAGCTGCTGGCAGAGGTGCTGGCCCAGCACATAGTCGCTACCAGCGAGAGCCCGGGCGAGGCCGCGGTGAACGCAGGGCGCCGGTGGGCCGGGTCGGCAGGACAACAGCGGGCCGGTGTGGCTGTCACGCGGCCTGCCGGGCTCCCGATCAGCGAGGAGGCGGCCATCGGCGAGGTCGTGCGGATGCTCGGTGATACCGGCTTCGCACCGGAGGTCAGCGCCGACGGCACGTACATCAATCTGCATCGATGCCCGTTCCGGGAGCTCGCAATGAGCCACCCGGACGTGGTGTGCGGTGCGCACCTGGGGGTCATCCAGGGCGCACTTGCCGAACTGGGCACCATGGTGAGTGCCAC
>JAYSQH010000129.1:0-1546 GCA_043721655.1 Phycicoccus sp.
ATCAGGATGCGGCGGCACTCCTCACAACGCAGCACCTCGTCCTCTGCCGCGGCGGTGAACCTGTTGATGTCGACCTGGTTGAGCTCCAGGTTGCACCCCTCACAGCGGCGCTGGCGCAGTATCGCCGCCCCTATACCGCCACTCGTCCCGCGGATCTTCTCGTAGAGGCTGACGAGGTCGTCGCCCACGCCGGCCACGACGTCGTTGCGGGAGTGGCCGATCTGCTCGACCTCGGCGTCCATCTCGGCAAATGCCTTGTCGCGCATTGCCTTCAGCTCATCGACGCGCACGGTCAGCTCGGCGCGAGCAGCCTCAAGCCTGGCGACGTCGCCGGTGAGCCCCTCGGCGCGTTCCATCACCTCAAGCTCGGCATCCTCAAGCACGGACTGCCGGTGGGCCAGTGAGTCGACCTCGTGCTGGAGGGCCAGCAGGTCCTTCACAGTTCCCTCGCCCGCCTGCATGCGTGCCTCGTCGCGTGCGCTGCGCTCGCGCACGAGCTGGACGTCCGTGTCCGCTTTAGTGAGCTCGCGCTGGATGTCTCCCAGAGCCGTCTGCGCGCGCACCAGGTTGTCGTCCAGGACTGAGGTCTTGGCGTCCAGCTCGCGCAGCTCGGCGAGCTCGGGCAGGTTTGCCCTGCGGTGTGCGATCTGGTCCAGTCGCGTGTCCAGCGCCTGCAGATCCAGCAAACGCCACTGACGGCTCGTGTCGGCTAACAGGTCGTACCTCCGGTGATGTCGCCCGCGTTGGCTCCGACGACGAAGTCCCACGGGTCCGTACGCAGTGTGCAGATGTGCGTCTCCAAACTAGTGCCTGGCCCGCCCAGCTCACGCACCAACTCGGAACGAGCGCTCTCCAGCCACAGCCACTCGGTGGCCCAGTGGCCAGCATCAACGAGGTATGGAGTGCCCCCGCGCGCCTCTTCCCGGGCCTCGAGCGCGGGGTGATGGCGAAGGTCCGCGGTGACGTAGACGTCTGCTCTGGTGGCGCGGACCGCGTCGAACATGCCATCGCCGGCACCACCGACCACCGCCACGCGAGTCACCAGGGCATCGGCTGGACCGGACACGCGGATCCCGCCGACGGCCCGCGGAAGGACTGCGCTCAGCTGCTGGACGAAGTCCCGCAAGGTCAACGGCTGGGGCAAAGAGCCCACCCGCCCGTGCCCGATCCCCGTCTGCTGGTCGACCTCCAGGGGCATCACGTCGAGCAGGCCGCACGCGCTTGCCAGAGCGTCACACACGCCCGGCGAGGCGACATCGGCATTGGTGTGGGCGACATACAGGGCAATGTCGTTGACGATCAGGGCAGTGATCGACTCGCCCTTGGCGCTGGTCGTGGCCACGCTGTGCACCCCGTGCAACAGCAACGGGTGATGGGTGAGCAGGAGGTCAGCGCCCGCCGCGCGCGCCTCGTCGATGACTGCGAGAGTTGGGTCAACAGCGAAGTACACCAACGAGACCGGCTGATCCAGGTCACCGGTCACCAGTCCGACCTGATCCCAGGACGACGCGGTGCCAGCCGGATACAACCGCTCGAGCGCTGCCAC
>JAYSQH010000130.1:0-4786 GCA_043721655.1 Phycicoccus sp.
CGCGCAGATGGCGGCTACCGAACGCGACGGGGCCGGTCGTAGCGCACCAGGTCCAGTGCGAACTCGACGTACGAGCTCGCCACCTGTTCGGCGCTGGCAGGTCCTGACGTTCGGTACCACTGCGGCAGGGCCGTGCACATTGTCACGACCGCTCGGGCGGCCTCGTGGGGTCGGGGGGTACGGAAGGCACCCTGCTGCACGGCCAGGCCGACTTCCTCGTCGACCATCCGCTGTTGCGCCCGTCGTGCCGCGGCGACGTGCTCCCGTGCTGCCGGGGTCAGGCTGCGCATCTCGCTGGCGCCGACGAAACCGAGCTCACGACGATGGGTGTGGAACAGGGCCAGGCATTCCACCAGGAGGGCGAAGCGCTCAACTGGGGTGTTGCCCTCGGCCCGAGCGGCCAGCGTCCGGGCGTGCAGGTCCTTCATGGTCAAGTCCAGGATGGCGACCAGCATGTCCTGCTTACTGGCGTAGTAGTGGTAGACGCCAGGCACGGACAGCCCCGCGCGTTGCGCGACGTCCCGCATCGTCGCGCCGTGGTAGCCAAACTCGAGAAAGGCCGCCAGCGCCCCGGCGAGGGGCGCGTCCAGACTGAGTGGGGGGTAGTTGCGCCAGCCGGAGTGCGCCTTGGGTGTCGGGGCGTCGCCACGCCGCGTTCCCAGGCGTCGCGGCTGCGCGCGGTCGTCGCTCGATCGGTCGGTGGCAGGAGCACGGGCCTCGTCCGGCGCAGGCCCGAAATGCTCGAGCGGCACTTCGAACAGATCAGCGATCCGAGCCAACCGCTCTGGGGTCGCCCTGGTTCGCCCATGCTCCACCGCACTCACCGTCGCAGGACTCACGCCCAGCAGCCCGGCCAGTTCCCGCAGCCGGATGCCCCGTTCGAGGCGCAGGGCTCGAACCCGCTCACCAACCGGAGCGAGGTCGTCGTGCTGGCCCGAGGCCGACTCGTTCAGCACGTCGCTCCCGTCAGAAGTGCCACGATGTCCAGGCCCGGTGTCACGTCGGCCCCGACGAAATCGGGGTCAACCGACCTGTGGTTGACATCACACTGTTACCTGTTCAGGCGTATCCCGCAAGCCGAGCGATCGCTCGGCTTGCCCAGCCCGCGACCGGCGCTCGTGGCCGGCTTCCGGTCCTGACGACCGCGGCGCGATCAGATGTGGCCCGGCCCGCCGAATGGTTGACAGCCGGTTGCGGCGGGCCCATTGTGAGCTACGCAACACTCCCGACCGTGCGCTCGCTCGGCAGTTGTACAGCGGGACGGTCGGGTCCGGCCTGGTCCGGCACACGCAGTGACGACGCGGCAGCAGCCGCGCCACCATCGAGGAAGGATCCGCATGAGCAAGGACGAGTTGGAGCAGCAGGCGGAAAACCAGGTTTCACGCCGACAGGTGCTGAAGCTCGCCGGCGTGGGTGGCGCGGCATTTGCGGCCGCTCCGCTGCTCGCCGCGTGCGGGGGCTCGAGCAGCAAGTCGCCCGCTGCTGCAGGAGGCGGGGGCGCTGCCTCGACGGACGTCAAGAAGATCCTGGACTTCATCGGGCCGATTGACCCGAAGTTCGCCGGCAAGGGATTGAGCTACGACGTGGGCCTGGTGCTTGCGTTCACCGGTCCCGGTGCGTTCTTCGGTCGGACGATGTCTGCTGGCGCAAAGCTCGCCGTCAAGCACATCGAGGCGCTCGGCGGGCCGAAGTTCAACCTCATCTCCAAAGACCACAAGTCCGGTGACCCGCAGGCGGGGGTCCAGGCCGTCAAGGAACTGGGCTTCGCGAAGGTCCCCGCCAAGTTGGCGTCCTACATCGACGATCTCGGCGCCATGTTGCCGGGAACAGCGCAGTACAAGATGTTCACCTTCGACGGCGGTGGCGGCACGTCGACCTTCGGTCAGGGTAAGCCGTACTTCTGGGGAACCCGGGCAATCACGCCGAACGACACGTGGCCAGGCGCGATCAAGTTCATCAAGGAGGAGTTCAAGAACGTCAAGAAGGTGTCCTCGGTGAACTGGGACCTCGGCCCGTTGAACCAGATCAACTCTGACGACCTGCGGCGCCGGCTCACCGACGGCGGGCTGCAGATGGGCCTCTACGAGTTGGCGAAGATCGGTGCGACCGACTACTCCGCTGCGCTGCAGAAGATCAAGTCGGACAACCCGGACGTGGTGTTCCTCGGCATCTTCGGCAACGACATCGGTGTCTTCATGAAGCAGTACGTGACCTCGGGGATCAACAAGCCGGTGGTCGCACCGGAGTACATCAAGTCCTCGGCGGACCTGGCTGGGGCGGCGTATGAGGGCCTATACCTGTCCTTCGACTACTTCAACGCCGGCAAGCCGGACAACGGCTGGTCCAAGATCTTCATCGACGAGTTCGTGGCAGCGAACGGCCTGAAGCCGGACTACTACGCCGCGAACTTTTACGAGGACATGTTCGGCATGTGGGACGTGCTTCGCCGAGTGCTGGCGTCCGGCGGAGATCCGAAGGACGGCGCCCTGATGGACAAGGCCTTCCAGAGCAAGCCGTCGCTGATGAGCGTCTACGGCGGCGACCAGAGCAAGGCCGGTGTCAAGGAACTCAGCTTGAAGACGCACTCGGTCACCAAGCGGCCGCTGACGATGTCCATCATCAAAAATGGCAAGGTGACCCCGCTTGCCTACTTCGATCTCGAAGCTGCCGACTACCGAAAGGCGTGAGGCTTCAATGCGACGGAATGCGCGTGCCGAGGTGACCACGTGTCCGACCTGACGCTGAACAACTTCCTGCAGCTGACCGTCGCCGGCGTCGTGAGCGGCAGCGCCTACGCACTGCTGGGCGTGGCCTTCGGCTTGATCCTGAGCGTGACCGGTCGCTTCCACTTCGCCTTCACGTTCACCTACACGATCTCGGCATACATCGCGGCACAGGTGGGGGAGACCTACGGCTGGCCACTGTGGCTCGCCCTGCTGGCGGGCGCAGTGGTGGGTGCGGTGTTCGGCGTGCTGTTCGAACGCGTGGTGTATCGACCCCTGGCGGACAAGTCGGGGGTCTACGCCCTCTTGGTGATCTTCGTGGCCTCGCTGGGACTCGCCATCATCGGACGGAACCTGATCGGCTTGCTCTGGATCGACTCGGCCAGCAAACAGATCAGCGGCTTCAGCAACGCCGGCTACAACCTCGGCCCGACGACGTTCACCAAGCTGGGGATCATCCAGGTCCTCGTCGCCTGGATCTTGATCTTGGCCCTGGGCGGCGTGCTCACCTATTCGGGGTTGGGGCGCATCGTGCGGGCGGTGCGCGTCAATCCGGAGATGAGCCTGGTCGTCGGGGTCGATCCGCGCACCGTCTATCTGGCGGTGTTCGCCATCGGATCGTTCCTCGGGGGTGTGGCTGCGGTGTTGACCGCAACCCAGACCGCGGCATCACCGGACATGGGGTTCAACCCGCTGTTCTACGCCTTTGTCGTGGCCTTCCTGGCCGGTCTGGGTCGGCACCCGGTTGCCGTCGGTCTGGTTGGTCTGCTCCTCGGCCTGATCGAAAGTTGGAGCGCGTTGTTCATGTCGACGCAATGGACCTCACTCGTCGTCTTCGGGATCTTGTTCGTGTACGTCGCTCTGCGGCCGGTCCAGGTTCGCGGGTTGCTGCGCCGACTGTCCCCGTCACCGGCCACGGCATAGGAGGCGCGGCGATGGAACTGCAGATCAGCTATGTCAACGCGATCCTCATCTTCGCGATCTTTGCGTTGTCCTTGAATTTGTTGCTGGGCTACGCCGGCCAGGTGAGCGTCGCGCACGCCGCCTTCGGGGCGGTAGGCGGGTATGCCCTGGCCTACCTGTTTCTTAACCACGGCATCTCGCTGCTGTGGGGGATCGTCGTCGCGGTCGTTGCCTCAGGACTCATCGGCCTAGTGGTCGGCATCCCGGCGCTCCGGCTGTCGACCGAGTTCCTGATCTTGCTGACGCTCGCGGCGCAGACCATCATCATCACACTGGTCACGACCAGTTCGAAGTTCGGCGGGACCTACGGGCTGCAGAACGTGCAGGGCTTCTCGCTGTTCGGCAAGCAGCTGCTCCTGCCGAGCGACTACCTGGTCCTGTTCATCATCCTCGCGGTGCTGGTGTACCTCATCGTCCGTCGGATGGGTGAGTCGCCCTACGGACGCGTGCTGCGTGGCATCCGCGAGGACGAGGTGGCCTGCCGATCGCTTGGCAAGAATGTCTTCACCTACAAGCTCACGGTGTTCGCCGTGACGGCGGCCATGGCCGGACTGGCGGGGGCCATGCTGGTGACGCAGAACCAGCTCGCGTCCCCGTCGTTGTTCAGCTTCGACCAGTCCACAGCGATTGTGGCGATGGTCATCCTGGGGGGAACCGGCAACCTCCTGGGGTCCGTCCTCGGCGCCGCGGTACTGGTCCTGCTGACGCCGTTCTTCGAGAGCGTCCTGAACTTCACCCCCGACAAGGCGTCCCTGTGGCGGCTCATCGCGTACGGCGTCGTGCTCGTGGTTGTGATGCTGGTCCGACCGCAGGGCCTGTTGCCGGAGGGGGTGACGCCGGTCTCGCTGGTCCGGCGGCTGGCGCGGCGTACCGCATCCGAGGCTTCCTCGCCGGAAGCCCTCCAGGTGCCGACGCAGCGGCACCACCCAGGCGTCATCGAGCCGGGGGAGCTCGACCAGGACGTCGACGCGCACGCCATGACCGAGCTGGCCCATCACGGCGATCTGCCGGACACGGTGGTCACGCAGGGCCGACGCGGCGAGGTGGTGCTCTCGGTCACCGGCCTCTCCAAACGATTCGGTGGGATCACCGCTGCCGAA
>JAYSQH010000131.1:0-5808 GCA_043721655.1 Phycicoccus sp.
CCGGCAATGACGTTGGCGTCATGCAGCATCGACTGCTGCCGCAGCCACTCAACGTATGCCGGGTTCGAGCCGACCGGCTCACCGAGCTGTTCAGCGGGCCTGACCTGCCCGCCGCGAAGACGTGCTTTGGGCCGGAGGTGACGCGGCCGCGCGGGGTAGAACTGCTCCGCATACGTGATCTCGGTCGGCTTGTGACCATGGTGTTCGGCCAGGCCGTGCTCCATCATGCCGAGCTCGGTCAGACCCTCCTCGGTCACGCTGTCGCTGGTCATTCGACTCTCGTTTCTGGGTTGAGGTGCCTTCAGGCTCAACGCTAGTACCCGCGCAACGGGTGGCGAGTAGCCTGTCGATGCAGATCCGACATTTGGACCAAATCGCCCCACGAGGGCCGTCAGCGTAGGAGTGCACGTGACCACACCCATCACCCGTCGAACCGTGCTGACCAGCGTCGCAGCAGCAGGTGTGCTGACGGCAGCCGGCATGAGCCCCGCCGAGGCGTCCGAGCGCCTGCTTCCGTATCGCCCGGGCGGCCCGGTCGCGCTGACGATCATGGGCACGACCGACCTTCACGGCTGCCTGTTCAACTGGGACTACTTCAAGAACGTCGAGTACAAAGACGGGGCCACGAACCACATCGGTCTTGCGAAGGTGGCCACCCTCGTCGAGGCGGTCCGCCTGCAGCGCGGGCGGGAGAACACGCTGATGATCGACGCCGGCGACACGATCCAGGGGACGCCGCTGGCCTACTACTTCGCACGGATCGCGCCGATCACCGGCGGCCATGTGCATCCGATGGCCGCGGCCATGAACTACATCGGCTATGACGCCGCCGCCCTGGGCAACCACGAGTTCAACTACGGCATCCCGTTGCTGCGTACCTTTGCCGACCAGCTCGACTTCCCGCTGCTCGGGGCCAACGCGCTGGACGCCGTGACCGAGCTGCCCGCTTTTGCGCCATACGTCATCAAGACAGTCGAGGTGGATGGTGAGCAGCCGATCAAGGTCGGCATCCTCGGCCTGACCAACCCCGGCATCGCCATCTGGGACAAGGCCCACGTCGAGGGCAAGATGACCTTCCCGGGGCTGGTCGAGCAGGCCACGATCTGGGTGCCCAGGATGCGTGCCGCCGGAGTGGATGTCGTGATCGTGGCCGCACACTCGGGGGCCACGACATCGTCGTCGTATGGCGACGCGCTGCCCTACCCTGAGAACGCCGCAACCCTGGTGGCGCAACAGGTTCCAGGCATCGACGCGATCCTCGTGGGCCACGCGCACCAGGAGATCCCGGAGCGGTGGGTCGTTAACGAGACCACCGGTCAGAACGTCGTGCTGACCGAGCCGCTGCGGTGGGGTATGCGGCTCTCACTCATCGAGCTGTCGCTGCTCAAGGTGAATGGCCGTTGGGCAGTGCAGAGCGTCGGGTCCAGCGTGCTTAACAGCAACACCGTCGCCGAGGACCCTCACGTGTTGGCGCTGTTGACGGCGGACCACGACGCAGTCGTGACGTATGTCAACGGGGTCATCGGCAGCTGCACGGCGGCGATGTCCAGCGCCACCGCCCGGTATGAGGACACTGCTGCCCTGGACTTCATCAACCTGGTTCAGGCGCAGGCAGTGCGCGCGGCAATCGCAGGGTCCCCGGAGTTCGCACTGCCGATGCTCTCGATCGCAGCGCCCTTCAACCGCGCAGCCGCGATCCCGTTCGGTAAGGTCAGCGTGCGCGACGTGGCGGGTCTCTACATCTTCGACAACACGCTGATCGGCATCGTCTTCACTGGGGCGGAGGTCAAGGCCTACCTCGAAAAGTCGGCCGGCTACTTCAAGCAGGTCAGCGGTCCCGGGCCGTTCACCCCGGACGAGCTCACCAACGCGGTCACAGAGGTCGCGCCATTAGGTACGCCGGACTACAACTACGACGTCATGGGCGGTCTGAACGCGCCACTGACGTACGACATCGACGTGGCCCAGCTTCCCGGCTCGCGGATCCTCAACCTGGCCTATGCGGGCGTACCGATCGACCTCGCCGGGCAGTTCGTCGTGGCGATCAACAACTACCGCCAGTCCGGTGGCGGCGGTTTCCCTGGCGTCAAGACGGCTCCGGTGGTGTACAACGCCCAGGTGGAGATCCGCCAGCTGATCATCGACTGGGTCACCAGCCATGGGGTCATCGACCCGCCAGCCTTCACCAGCATTGACTGGAAACTCGTCTCGAGCGGTCAGCCGGTGACGATCACCCCGTTGCCCTAGCGCGCTTGGCTCAGCGGAAGGCTGCCTGTCCGGTCAGGGCCTGGCCGATCACCAGAATGTGCATCTCGGGGGTGCCTTCGTAGGTCAGGACAGACTCGAGGTTGGCCATGTGCCGGATCACGGGGTACTCCAGGGAGATCCCGTTGGCACCGAGGATGGTTCGGGCTGTGCGGCAGATCTCCAGCGCCTTGGTCACGTTGTTGAGCTTGCCGATGCTCACCTGTTCGGGGCGCAGGCCCACACTGTCCTTGCGTCGCCCGAGATGCAACGCCAACAGCGTTCCGGTCGTGAGGTCCACGGCCATGCCCGCCAGCTTGCTCTGGGTGAGCTGAAACCCGCTGATCGGCCGACCGAACTGCTCGCGCTGACCGGCGTACTCCAGTGCCGTCTGGAACGACTTGCGCGCGGCGCCCATCGCGCCCCACACGATGCCGTACCGGGCCTCGTTCAGGCAGGACAGCGGACCGACGAGTCCACAGACCTCAGGGAACACCGCATCGTGGGGCAGGCGCACATTGTCCAGGACGAGCTCACTGGTCACCGACGCTCGCAACGACAGCTTGTGCTTGATCAGTCGGGCGGAGAATCCGGGCGCGTCGGTGGGCACGACGAACCCGCGAATACCGTCATCGGTCTGAGCCCAGATCACGGCCACATCGGCCACAGAACCGTTGGTGATCCACATCTTCGACCCGTTCAGGACCCAGTCCGCGGTGTCACTGCCACCATCGCGACGGGCCCGAGTACCCATGTTGGCGGGATCGGAGCCGTGGTCGGACTCGGTCAGGCCGAAGCACCCGATGGCCTCGCCGGTGGCCATCGGAGGCAGCCACTAGAGCTTTTGTTGCTCCGTGCCGTACTCCCAGATCGCGAACATCGCCGATGACCCCTGGACGCTGACCAGAGAACGGATGCCCGAACAGCCTTCTCGTCGGGGCTCAGCATGTCATCGATGCCAGCCAGGTCCAGCGGGTTCGGCCTGACGCGGGTTCGGGGCGATGCTGCGTTCATGCGCAGATCGTGCCACGGCTGCCAGAGAACCACCCCTGATTTCAGGTCTGGGCCTTCGACCGTGTATCTTTCTCGACGCGTCATCGGGTGGAGTGCGTCGCCCGGATGCCCCTATAGCTCAGACGGTAGAGCGTCTCCATGGTAAGGAGAAGGTCAACGGTTCGATTCCGTTTGGGGGCTCGGTTCGGAGCATGGGCGGTCGCCCTGAGCGTCAGTTGACGGCGGCCGTCATACCCTCCGGATCCGTGGCGGGGTAGCTCAGGTGGTTAGAGCACACGACTCATAATCGTGGTGTCGCGGGTTCAAGTCCCGCTCCCGCTACTGACTCGATTTCGGGTTTGCCCCCGGCGTCGCGTAATCTGGAGCGTCGCCGCGCGTGCTGGTGGCCACCCAGTATCTTTCAGGTTCAGTTCTTCCTTGAGTTCCGAGAGCAGGTTCCCCGCGTGGCTAGCAAGAGCTCCGACGTCCGACCCAAGATCACCATGGCTTGTGTGGACTGCAAGGACCGCAACTACATCACGAAGAAGAACCGCCGCAACAACCCTGACCGGTTGGAGCTCGCCAAGTTCTGCCCGCGTTGCACCAAGCAGACCACGCACCGCGAGACCCGCTGATCCGAGGCTTCTGCGACCGCTCCCGCCATCGGCAGGGGCGGTCGTTGCTGTGCCCACCGGCTGTCGTCCCGCCCAGCCTCTAGGGTGGTCGCCATGGCCGTCAACGCAAGCTTCACCGGGCACACCTACCCGGCTACCCCTCCGTATGCCGTGGGCAGGGAGAAGATCCGCGAGTTCGCCGAGGCGGTGGGCGCCGATGACCCCGTTCACACCGACCCGACGTATGCCCGTGCTCGCGGTTATCGTGACGTCGTCGCCCCTCCCACATTTGCCGTGGTGATCGCCCAGAAGTGCGACCGGCAGTTCATCGCTGACCCGGAGGCGGGGATCGACTTCACCCGGGTCGTCCACGGCGAGCAGCGATTTGTCCACCACCGTCCGCTGACCGCCGGTGACGAGATCGTGGGCGTGCTGACCGTTGACTCGGTGAGGGAGGCCAGTGGCCACGCGATGGTCACCACCCGCAGCGAGCTGTCCACCACCGAGGGCGAGCCGGTATGCACCGCCACCTCCACCATTGTGATCCGCGGAGGGGAGTGACCAGATGAGCGACACCGTGTTGTCCGTCAGCGACGTCGAGGTGGGTCAGGAGCTGCCCCCGCTCGCGATCCACGTCAGCCGCGAGAGCCTGGTGCAGTACACCGGGGCCAGCCTGGACCGCAACCGCATCCACTGGGACGAACGATTCGCCAGGTCTGTGGGGCTCCCGGATGTCATCGCCCACGGCATGTTCACCATGGGCTCTGCGATCAAGGTGGTGAGTGACTGGGTCGGCGATGCCGGACGGATCGTGGAGTACGGCACCCGATTCACCAAGCCCGTGGTGGTTCCATACGAAGCCGGCGCCGACGTCGTGGTGACCGGGGTCGTCACGGCGGTCGATGCCGAGACCCGGCGCGCGACGGTCGAGCTCACCGCCATGTGCGGCACGGACAAGGTGCTCGGCCGCGCCACGGCCGTCGTCGCCCTCGACTGACCGATGCGCGAGGACTATGGCGTCCAGCTGTCCGGCTTGACCACGATGCGCGTGGGCGGCCTGGCCGAGCGTCTGGTCACCGTTGACACCACGGATGAGCTGGTTGACGCCATTCGCGCGGTGGACGACGCAGACGAGTCTTTGCTGGTCCTCGCCGGCGGTTCGAACCTGATCGTCGCTGACGAAGGGTTCGCGGGTTCGGTGGTCCGTATCGCGACCGGCGGCATCACCGTCGAGTCCACCGACTCCGAAGACGGCGTGACGATCCGCGTTGCCGCAGGCGAGCTCTGGGACGACGTAGTCGCCCGGGCTGTCGCCGAGGGATGGTCCGGCATCGAGGCACTCTCCGGCATACCGGGGTGCGCGGGCGCGACCCCTCTCCAGAACGTCGGTGCCTACGGCCAGGAGGTCGCGCAGACAATCTCGCAGGTTCGCGTCTGGGACCGTCGCGAGCAACGGGTCCACTCGTTCGCCAACGCAGACTGCGGGTTCACCTATCGCCACTCGCTGTTCAAGGCGGAGTCTCGCTACGTCATCCTCGACGTGGTGTTCCAGCTCAGGCTGGCGTCCCTGTCCTCGCCCGTCGTCTATGCGGATCTGGCTCGAGCGCTCGGTGTCGGGGCGGGGGAGCGGGTGCCTCTCGAGGATGCACGTGAGGCCGTGCTGGCCCAACGCCATCAGCGGGGCATGGTCCTTGACGCCGCCGACCACGACACGTGGAGCTGCGGGTCGTTCTTCACCAACCCGATCATGTCCGCACGCGCCTATGCCGAGCTGCAGGGTCGCGCGCAAAACCGGCTGACTGACTTGGGCGGACCCGACGGAGTCGTCAAGGTGCCGCGGTTCGACACCCCGGACGGACTGGTCAAGACCAGTGCCGCGTGGCTTATCGACAAAGCGGGGTTCGGCAAGGGCTACGGCCTCCCGGGGCCGGCCGCGTTGTCGACAAAACACACGCTT
>JAYSQH010000132.1:0-3712 GCA_043721655.1 Phycicoccus sp.
AGGCACGGGTTGGGGGTGCGACCTGCGGCGTACTCGGCGAT
Source organism: Phycicoccus sp. (assembly GCA_043721655.1). GTDB lineage: Bacteria > Actinomycetota > Actinomycetes > Actinomycetales > Dermatophilaceae > UBA4719. The sequence goes on from JAYSQH010000132.1 coordinate 42, forward strand.
GAAGTCCTCGACCACGTCACTGGTAAAGCGCGCGGCCATGTCCCAGACGTAGAACGGGATCCCGAGCATGTCGGCCACGCGTCGGGCATCACCGGCGTCCTCGATGGTGCAACAACCGCGAGCGCTCTCACGCAGGGTGGCGGCGTTCTGGCTCAGGGCAAGATGCACACCGACGACCTCGTGCCCGGCCTCGAGCATGCGCGACGCAGCCACCGCCGAGTCGACGCCACCGCTCATGGCGGCCACGACGCGCATCAGTCCGCCTGCTTCCTGCTCGCGCTGGTGCGGGTGCTGGTCTCAGTGCTCGCGCTGGTGGCAGCCTGCGCCCTCTGCGCGCGCCCGACCGCCGCTGGCAACGCAGCCAGGAACGCATCGACATCCGCAGCGCTGGAGGTGTGCCCCAGCGTGAGCCGCAGCGCACCACGGGCCTGTCGTTCCGACATACCCATGGCTAGGAGCACGTGGCTGGGCTGGGGCACGCCGGCCTGGCAGGCAGAGCCCGTCGAGCACTCGATGCCGGCAGCGTCCAACAGGTAGAGCAGGGAGTCACCATCACAGCCGGGAACGAGCAGGTGCGCGTTGCCGGGAAGACGCCGGGTGCCATCGCCGGGCTCCCAGTCGCCGGTCACCTGGATCCCGAAGCCGGCGTCCTGAGCGCCGCGAATCAGCTTGTCGCGCAGGGTAACTAGCCGCTCGGCGACTGCCTCCCTGTGTGCCGTGGTGTGCTGCATGGCCACGGCAAAACCGCGGATCGCCGGAGTGTCCAGGGTGCCGCTGCGGAGCTGGCGTTCCTGGCCTCCGCCGTGCGACAGGGGCACGAGTGTGGCGTCTCGCCGGGCCAAGAGCGCGCCAACGCCCTGCGGACCACCGACCTTGTGGCCACTGACGCTCATCAGGTCGAGCCCGCTCCGGGTGAAGTCGACGTCGAGCTGTCCGGCGGCCTGCACAGCGTCGCTGTGAACCAGGATGCCGAACTCGTGCGCCACTGCAGCGATCTCGGCAATCGGCTGAACCGTGCCCACCTCGTTGTTGGCCCACATCACGCTGACGAGCGCGACCGACTCGGGGTCGGCCACGATGGCGGCCCGCACCGTCTCTGGATGGACACGACCCACGCGGTCGACCTCGAGCCAGGTGACCTTGGCCCCCTCGTGTGCTTCAAGGAAGTCGACGCAGTCCAGGACGGCGTGGTGCTCGACCACGCTGACCAGGAGCCGCACCCGACGGGGATCGGCATCCCGCCGGGCCCAGAACAAGCCCTTGACGGCCAGGTTGTCGGACTCCGTGCCACCCGAGGTGAACACCACCTCGGAGGGTCGGGCGCCAAGCGCCTGGGCAATCGTCTCGCGGGACTCCTCGACGACGCGCCGTCCAGCCCTGCCGGAGGTATGCAGAGAGGAGGCGTTGCCGACTGTCGCCATCTGCGCGGTCATCGCCTCGATCGCCTCAGGCAGCATCGGCGTGGTCGCGCCGTGGTCTAGGTAGACAAAGGAGTCGCGCACCGCCCCGAGTCTACGTGGGCGTGAAGATTCGCCCAGCCGGCCGTCGAACGTGCACAAGTGTGGTGGCAGCCTGGGCCTCGCGCCTAGAGGTCCCGCTCCGTAAGCCGTAGTGCACGTTTGGCGGCCGGGCCGATCGGGTGTTCAGCCCTAGCCCTGGACGGCCTTGACGGCTGCGGTGGCCTGCGGCAGGACCTTGAAGAGGTCCCCGACAACACCGAAGTCGACCAGCTCGAAGATGGGCGCCTCTTCGTCCTTGTTGATCGCGATGATCGTCTTGGACGTCTGCATGCCGGCGCGGTGCTGGATGGCACCGGAGATACCCGCGGCGACATACAGCTGAGGTGAGACCTGCTTACCGGTCTGCCCGATCTGGGTGGCGTGCGGGTACCACCCAGCGTCCACAGCGGCCCGTGAGGCGCCGACTGCGGCACCCAGTGCGTCGGCGAACTCCTCGACCTTGGAGAAGTCACCGCCGGTGCCGCGGCCACCGGAGACCACGATCGCGGCCTCGTTCAGCTCGGGACGGCCGGTGGCCGCCCGCGGCTGGCGGTTGGTGATCCGGGCCGCCTTGGCACCCTCGGAGATCGAGACCTCGACGACGTGCTCGGCCGCCGCGCCCGTCGCCGCCTCCGGCGCAGCCGAGTTTGGCTTGACCGCGATGATCGGCGTCCCCTTGGTGACAGTCGCCTGCACGGTGTATCCACCCGCGAATACGGACTGGGTCGTGCGCACTGTTGCACCCTCACCGGCTTGGACGTCGACCGCGTCGGTGATCAGACCGGACTCGGTCTTGATCGCGAGGCGGCCAGCGATCTCCTTGCCCTCGACGGACGATGAGAGCAGGACCGCAGCGGGCGACGCGGAGGCGACCAGCTGCGCAAGCACCTCGGCCTTGGGGGCCACCAGATAGTCGGTGACGTCGGCAGACTCCACCCGGTAGATCTTCTGAGCGCCGTACCGCGCCAGGGTCTCCTTGGCAGCATCGAACCCTGCGCCGATCAGGACCGCGGACGGCTCACCGAGGCGGCGGGCAATCGTCAGCAGCTCGAGCGTGGTCTTGCGGACATCGCCGTCGACGTGGTCGACCAGAACGAGAACTTCAGCCATGTGCTCTACTCCAAAGGTTTCTGGACAGTCTTCTGGTCGGTCAGACGAACTTTTGGGTGGACAGGAACGTGGCGAGCTCGGTGCCGCCGTCGCCTTCATCAGTGACGATCTGGCCCTTGGCGCGCGGCGGGCGTTTGCTGAAGGACTCGACCGTGGTCCACGCCGCGGCCAGGCCTACCGAGCCGGCGTCGAGGCCGAGGTCGGCCAGCGCCCACGTCTCGACCGGCTTCTTCTTGGCGGCCATGATGCCCTTGAAGGACGGGTAGCGCGGCTCGTTGATCTGGTCGGTGACCGACACCACAGCGGGAAGCGAAGCGGTGATCGTCTCGGAGGCCACGTCGCCGTCGCGTCGAATGGTCACGGTGGCACCGTCGACGGTCAGCTCGGACGCCAGCGTCACCTGGGGCAAGCCCAGTCGCTCAGCGAGCATGGCCGGAACCACACCCATCGTGCCGTCCGTGGACGCCATTCCGGTGAGGATCAGGTCTGGGATACCGATCTTCTTCACGGCTTCGGCCAGGATCAGCGAGGTTGCTACGGCATCGGACCCGTGGATCGCCTCGTCGTTGACGTGAACGCCTGCGTGGGCACCCATCTGCAAGGACTTCTTGATGGCGTCGGCTGCTTTGTCCGGGCCGACGGTCAAGACCGTCAGAGTGTTCGCCTCGACTCCCCCTTCGGCGCTCTCGACCAGCTTGAGGCCTGCCTCGATCGCGTACTCGTCGAGCTCCGAGAGCAGTCCCTCGACGCCCAGCCGGTCGGTGGTGTTGTCCGACTCGTTGAAGGTGGGTTCCGACTGGGAGTCGGGCACGTACTTGACACAGACGACGATGTTCATCGTTGGCTCATCCTCTTCCGTTCGAGGTATGGAGGTATGACTGACTGAGGGGGTTTCGGAACATGTTTCGAAACATACTGACACCCGCATCGCGAGCAAGGGGCCTCCGTCGACAGTGATTACCGCCACCCCGCCGGATGAAGTCGCTGAGACCGGTGAGGACTCGGGCTCCGGATTCACTCAACAGTGGAACTTTAGAGGTCTCCCGCAGTGCCCTCCAAATA
>JAYSQH010000133.1:0-4572 GCA_043721655.1 Phycicoccus sp.
CACCGGTCCTTTGAGGAGACGGCCAGCGAGCTGGAGACGCTGTTCCCAGGTGCCACCTGGATGCATCAGCGGATCCGCTGACCTTTCAGCAACGGGGTATTCGTCACGATCGGGAGTTTGGGCCGCTATGTCTGACACGATGAGGGCGTGTCCGACCGGCTGACCTCCCTTGATGCGTCCTTCCTCTATCTGGAGGAGTCGACGACACCCATGCATGTGGGCTCGGTCATGGTCTTTCAGCCACCGGACCAGGGATTCGACTACGACCGCCTGGTTGCCTTGATCACCAACCGGATTGCCTTCGTGCCCCGCTACCGGCAACGCATTCGCGAGGTCCCGGGCCGCCTCGCCAACCCGGTTTGGGTGGACGACGTCGACTTCGACATCACCTATCACGTCCGGCGCTCGGCGTTGCCACGTCCGGGCAGTGACGACCAGCTGCAGGAGTTCGTGGCGCGGGTCCAGCCCAAGCGGCTGGACCGGGGAAGGCCGCTGTGGGAGGTGTACCTCGTCGAGGGGCTGGCCGAGGGCCGGTTCGCGCTCGTGACCAAGACCCACCAGGCGCTGGTGGATGGCATCAACGCCGTCGACATCGCTCACGTCATCGTTGACAACGAGTCCGACCATGAGGAGCGGGTCAACGAGACCTGGCGCCCGTCCCGCAGCCCCAGCGATGTGGAGCTCATCACCTCCGCCCTCGTGGAGGCGGTTCACCGACCCAGCCAGATCGTCGACAACATCCGTGGTGGCGTCACCGACGTCAAAGCTGTCGGCGGGCGGGCGCTCTCGGCCTTGGGCACGGTCGCTTCGACTGTCGCACGAACCGCGGCCCGTCCGGCGCCCAGCAGCCCGCTGGTCGCCGAGATCGGCGAAGCTCGACGCTACGTGATGGTCGGGACCGACCTGGCGGACTATCGCAAGGTGCGCGGCCGGCTCCTGAAGGGCCACTACGCAGACGACGTGACAGTCAATGACGTTGTCCTTGCAACGATTTCGGGCGCCCTCCGGACCTGGCTGCTCACTCGCGGCGAGACAGTCCACAGTGCCACGACGGTCCGTGCGATGGTTCCGGTCAGCGTCTATGACACCGACGACGCAACGAGGCTCGGCAACCGCGTCGCCGCGTGCTTCGTGGATCTTCCGGTGGGAGAGCCGCGTGCCCTGATGCGGCTACACCAGATCGCCTTCGCGATGCGCCAGCAGATGGAAGGCGGGCAGGCCGTCGGCGCCGAATCCCTTGCAGGACTGGCCGGATTCGCCTCACCGACCCTGCATTCCCTCGGCGCCCGACTAGGCATGGCGATGTCCCGCCGACTGTTCAACCTGATCATCACCAACGTTCCCGGACCGCAACAGCCGCTCTATGTCGGTGACGCCCTCATGCTGTCCACCTACCCGGTGATGCCGCTGGCGAGCTGGCAGGCGGTGTCGATCGGTCTGACCTCCTATGACGGGGGTGTGTACTTCGGGCTGAACGGCGACCGTACGGCCATGCCCGACCTGGATGTCCTGGGCCAGTGCCTGGTCGACGCGTTGGCTGAGCTTGTCGAGAGCAGGGACGCCACCCTGGGATCGCGACGATGAGGCCCGCAGGATGACACCCTCGGTCCGTCGGGGCCTGGTGCTCGGCGGCGGAGGCGTTCTCGGGGCGGCCTGGCTGGTCGGTGCCCTTCAGGCTCTTCAGAACCAGACCGGGGTCGACGCGCGCGAGTTCGACGCGTTCGTCGGCACGTCCGCAGGTTCGGTTCTGGTCGCCCTGCTGGGTGCCGGTGTCAGTGTTGAAGATCTCGTCATCCATCAGCGCGAGGGAAGACTCGAGTCCGGGCCGTTGGCGGGCTTCCATTTCGACTACCAGAGCGCCAGTGGTGGTGACCGGCCAATGCGTCCACGCGCAGGTCTGGGTTCGCGAGAGATGTTGATTCGCAACGCTCGTCAGCTGCGACAGCTGCCGCCGACCGCGGTACTGGCCGCCTTCCTGCCCGAGGGACGAGGCAACCTTGACTCGGTCGGAGCCCTGATCTCGTATGTCGTCCCGGACGGCTGGGTCGCCCGCGAGGGCGTGACCGTGGTGGCCCTCGACTACGACACGGGTGAGCGGATGCCCTTCGGCAGGGCTGGCGCGTGCCCGGCCTCTCTGGCCGACGCGGTGATGGCTTCGTGCGCCATCCCCGGTTGGTACCAACCCGTCCGGATCGGAGAGCACCGGTTCATCGACGGGGGCGCCTGGTCCTCGACCAACCTTGACCTGCTGGCCGGCCAGGGCCTGGATGAGATCTTCGTCCTCGCCCCCCAGGTCAGTTTCGAGGCCGACGCTCCCACGCACTGGGCGACCCGTCTGGAGCGGCAGTGGCGAGCCCGGGTGACTCGCAACGTGATGCGGGAGGTGGCCACCGTTCATCGCCAGGGCAGCGAGGTGACGGTGCTCGGCCCGGGGCACGACGACCTCGAAGCCTTTGGTGGCAACCTGATGGACGTCTCGCGTCGACCGGTGGTGCTCGAGACGTCACTGCGAACCTCGGCCCTTGCGCTGCGCGACCCCGTTGCTCTGCCTGATGACAACGACTACAGGGATGTTGGTTGACCTTGATACGAATCTACATACCCCTCAACGCTTCTGGGCTGCGGAGCCTGCACGCCGATGGCGTCGTCACGGGAACCCGCTTCGTGGCCCATGCCGTCACGGATGCCGTGCGCGCCTCTGCCCCTCTTGCCGGCGAGGACGGGTGGGAGTACTCAGCACTCAGCGATGCCGTCCTTCGCTCCGCTGGTCTGCTCACACCCGGAGAGAAGCGGCGCATCGTGGCTGCGGCCGACGTGGAGCCGGAGCTCGTGGGCCCGGCGGTACCTGGCGACTTCGAGGCCGTCGGCGACTTCATGGACGAGTCGGCCGTCGTGATCCTGGGCTCGGTCGCCCTCAGTCGGATCGCGTCGTTCCACGTCGACGCCGACAACGCATCCGAGGACGACGAGCTGCTGTGGTACGACGTCACCGAGCTGCCCGTCATACTTGCCCTGCTGTAGCGCGTGACACGATAGGTAGCGACCTCAACGCCGAGAGACCTGCTAGGAGATGTTCGCCGTCATGGATGCTGTGACCCACGTTCCCGCCCCGATCAACGAGCCGGTTCTGGACTACGCCCCGGGCAGTAAGGAACGCGCTGAGCTCGAGGTGGCTCTGGCTCAGCTCGGCAGCAGCCGGATGGATCTGCCGCACACGATCGGCGGCAAGCGGGTCACCGGCACCGGCAAGAAGATCGACGTCCGGCAGCCCCATGCGCACAAGAAGATCCTTGGGACGATGCACGAGGCGACCGAGGCCGAGGCCCAGGCTGCGGTCGCGGCAGCCACCGCGGCGGCGCCCGCCTGGCGTGCCCTGTCCTTCGACGACCGCGCGGCCATCCTGCTCAAGGCGGCCGACCTGCTCGCCGGGCCATGGCGGGCCAGGATTGTCGCCGCAACCATGCTGGGCCAGTCCAAGACCTGTTATCAGGCCGAGATCGACGCCGCCTGCGAGCTGATCGACTTCTGGCGGTTCAACGTCCACTTCGCCCGGCAGATCCTGGCCGAGCAACCGCCGGCGAACTCCAAGGGCATCTGGAACCGCGTCGACTACCGCCCGCTCGAGGGTTTCGTCTACGCGATCACGCCGTTCAACTTCACGGCCATCGCCGGCAACCTGCCGACCGCTCCTGCCCTGATGGGCAACACCGTGGTCTGGAAGCCGTCGTCGAGCCAGCAGCTCGCGGCCCAGCTGACCATGGAGCTACTCGAAGAGGCCGGAATGCCGCCCGGGGTCATCAACATGGTGACCGGTCACGGCGTCAACGTCTCTCCCGTGACGCTGAGCTCGCCCGATCTGGCCGGCATCCACTTCACTGGTTCGACCGCCCTCTTCCAGACCCTCTGGCAGCAGGTCGGCGCCAACCTCAAGAACTACAAGACCTATCCACGGCTGGTCGGCGAGACGGGCGGCAAGGACTTCATCTTCGCGCACGCCTCGGCCGCCGATGATCTCGACGCGCTCGCGGTGGCCATCGTGCGCGGCGGGTTCGAGTACCAGGGCCAGAAGTGCTCGGCCTGCTCGCGCGTCTACGTCCCCGAGTCGATCTGGCCGAAGCTCAAGCCAAAGCTTCAAGAGTTGATCGCCGAGCTGCGCATGGGCGACCCCGCGGACTTCCGCAACTTCATGGGCGCGGTCATCGACGAGAAGTCGTTCAAGAACGTCTCGTCGTACCTCGACCTCGCGAAGAAGGGCGGTGAGGCCACGGTGATCGCGGGCGGTGAGGCCGATCGGCGCGAGGGCTGGTTCGTCAAGCCCACGCTCGTGCAGCTCACCAATCCGCGGCACCGCATCATGGTCGAGGAGATCTTCGCGCCGCTCGTGGGCCTGCACGTCTACCCCGACGACCGGTACCTCGAGACGCTGCGCGAATGCGACCAGTCGGCGGCGTACGCGCTCACGGGCGCCGTCTTCGCGCGCGACCGCCGGGCCATCTCGACGGCCATGCACGAGCTGCGGGGCGCCGCGGGCAACTTCTACGTCAACGACAAGCCCACGGGCGCGGTCGTCGG
>JAYSQH010000134.1:0-6196 GCA_043721655.1 Phycicoccus sp.
CTTCTTCCGGGCCCGGGCGACGAAGCCTGACGTCCCCGTCATCCCGGTGCAACCAACTCGGCGGCCGTGCGCGCCGCTCCTCGTTGCCCTGGACGTCCACCCGCGGGTGGCGATGACAATCCTGCGGCACAGCAAGATCGCCGTGACCATGGATATCTACAGCCAGGTGTCCTCGGCCTCGACCAAGGAGGCGCTCAAACGCCTCGGCAACCAGTTCGGAGAGGAGGTCCTGTGAACCCCCGCTGCCGTACTTTGCTGGAGTACGGGCATGAAAGAGGCCCCTCCCGTTGAGCGGAAAGGGCCTCTGACCTGGGTGGAGACACGGGGAATCGAACCCCGGACCTCCTGCTTGCAAAGCAGGCGCTCTACCAATTGAGCTATGTCCCCGAGTGTCCTCGGCTACGACCTCAGTTTAAACCTCGTCGGTCGCCTCGGCCCAGAGGTCCTGCTCGGACTGCTGGTCCTTCAGCTTCTTCTGGACGGCCAGAACGCCAACTGCTGTGGCGATCAACAACAGGAACTTCTTCATGACCGGTACTCCTTCGTGCTCTTTGTCGCGCGTCACGGACACGCATAGAGATGATGGTGGGCCTAAGAGGACTTGAACCTCTGACCTCTTCCTTATCAGGGAAGCGCTCTAACCGTCTGAGCTATAGGCCCGTTCGCCATCTCCGTCGCGCCAAACTCCGAGTGGAGCCACAGGCGCGCGACGCACGAGGCTACCCCACCCGTATGGTCCCATCCAAACGGCCTCAGGGCGCCCTGGTCGACGGCTGGTTTTCGACCGTCGAGCCCAGCGGAGCTTCGGGCTGTCTCAGTCGTCCGTCAGGGTGAGCTGAAGGCCGCCGACAAGGCTCGAGCACACGTTGTACAGGAAGGCGCCCAGTGTCGCGATCGCCGTCATCAAGATGACGTCAATGACACCGATGACGATCGACAGTGAGACCACGCGACCCAGACCGATGTAGTCCATGAGGTCGAATGTGGAGCCGCTGCTGCTGTTCAACACCTCTTCGACCGTGCGGTTGATGTCCGCGAAGACGCCCATGCCGGACAGGACCATCCACAGGGCTGCCACCATCACGACGCCGGCAATGCCGACAGCAACCGACAGCAGGAACGACATCTTCATCACCGACCACGGATCAACCCGCGAGACGCTGAGCTTGACCCGACGAGGCGCCGCAGAGCGGGCTGCCTGTGGGTTCGCCGCCGCACCGGCGGGGCCCGCGTAACTCGGCGGGCCCGAAGGGTGGACCGGGGTGCCGATCTGACCTGCCGTACTCACTCTCTGCCTCCCACGATGTCGTCCTCATCCGTCTTCGAAGCAACGGTACCCGCCTCGGCTGCGGATTCGAGCGCGTTCTCGGTCACGGTTGGGGCACCGGCGTCCGGCGTGACAGCAGGGTCAGCTCCGGACACGACATCGTCGCCCTCATCCTCGATCCCACGGTCGGCGTTGCGCGCCACCGCCACGATCGAGTCGCCCTTGTCTGGCGTCGCGAACTGCACACCCATCGTATTGCGGCCGGTCCGCCTCACCTCATCGACTCGGGATCGGACGATCTTGCCCTTCTCCATCACGACCATGACCTCGTCCTCCTCGTCCACCGTGAGCGCGCCGACCAGGTCGCCGCCCCTCTCTGAGAGCTGGGCGACCCTGACACCCAGGATGCCGCGGCCCTTGGCGGTGTAGTCCGAGGCAAGGGACCGCTTGGCCAGACCGTTCTCGAACACCACGAACACGTCGGGGTCGGAGCCGTTCACGACCACACTCATCGACAGCAGGTGGTCGCCGCGACGGAACCTCATACCGGTCACGCCGCTGGTGGATCGGCCCATTGGGCGCAACGTCGTGTCGTCCGCGGTGAACCGGACCGACTGGCCCTTGACCGAGACGAGCAACAGGTCATCGATGGCCGAGGCAACCCCCACGCCGACCAGCTCGTCGCCGTCACGCAGGTTGACCGCGATCAAGCCCCCGGACCGGTTGGTGTCGTACTCCGACAGGCGAGTCTTCTTGACCAGGCCGTTCCGGGTCGCGAGCACCAGGTAAGGGTCGGTCACGTAGTCGCGCAGGGCCAGGACCTGGGCGATCTTCTCACCGGGCTGGAAGGCCAGGAGGTTGGCGACGTGCTGCCCCTTGGAGTCACGACCGGACTCGGGCAGCTCGTAGGACTTGGCGCGGTAGACGCGGCCCAGGTTGGTGAAGAACAACAGCCAGTGATGGGTGGTCGTGATGAAGAAGTGCTCCACGATGTCGTCACTGCGAAGTGACGCACCCCTCACACCCTTGCCGCCTCGATGCTGTGACCGGTACAGGTCGACCTTGGTCCGCTTGGCGTAGCCACCACGTGTGATCGTGACGACCACGTCGTCCTCGGGGATGAGGTCTTCCATAGACATGTCACCGTCGAAGGGCACGATCTTGGTGCGGCGGTCATCGCCATACTTGGCGGCGATCTCGGCGAGCTCTTCACTGACGATCGTGCGCTGACGATCTGGCGAGGCCAGGATGGCGGTGAACTCGTCGATCATCGCCTGCAGCTCGGCGTGGCGGTCGATCAGCTTCTGGCGCTCGAGGGCCGCCAGACGACGCAGCTGCATGTTGAGGATCGCCTGCGCCTGCAGCTCATCGATGCCAAGCAGCTCGATCAGTCCGTCGCGGGCGACCTCGACCGTGGCTGAGGCGCGGATCAAGGCGATAACCCGATCGAGCGCATCCAGGGCCTTGAGCAGCCCACGCAGGATGTGAGCCTCTTCGTCGGCCTTGCGCAGCCGGAAGGCGGTCCGACGCCGGATGACGTCCATCTGGTGCTCCACCCAGTGCCGGATGAAGGCACTCAGCGGCAGCGTGCGCGGCACCCCGTCGACCAGGGCCAGCATGTTGGCGCCGAAGGTGGTCTGCAGCTGGGTGTGCTTGTAGAGGTTGTTGAGCACAACCTTGGCCACGGCGTCGCGCTTGAGCACGATCACCAGCCGCTGTCCGGTGCGCCCAGAGGTTTCGTCGCGGATGTCGGCGATCCCGGCCAGGCGGCCGTCCTTGACCAGCTCGGCGATCTTCTGCGCGAGGCTGTCGGGGTTGACCTGGTAGGGCAGCTCGGTCACCACCAGGCAGATACGGTTCTGGATCTCCTCGACCTCGACCACGGCACGCATGATGATCGAGCCGCGTCCGGTGCGGTAGGCGTCCTCAATGCCCTTGCGACCCAGGATGAGCGCGCCGGTGGGGAAATCTGGACCCTGGATCTGGGTCATCGCGTAGGCGAGTAGCTCTTCGCGCTGGGCCTCTGGGTTCTTCAGGAACCACTGGACCCCGGCTGCGACCTCGCGCAGGTTGTGCGGCGGGATCTGGGTGGCCATGCCGACCGCGATGCCGGCCGACCCGTTGACCAGCAGGTTGGGAAACCGGCTCGGCAGGACCGTGGGCTCTTGGGTCTTGCCGTCGTAGTTGTCCTTGAACTCCACCGTGTCCTGGTCGATGTCACGGACCATCTCCATCGCCAGCGCCGCCATCCGGCACTCGGTGTATCGCGGCGCGGCGGCCGGATCGTCACCGGGGGAGCCGAAGTTGCCCTGGCCGTCGACCAACGGGTAACGCAGCGACCAGTCCTGCACGAGGCGCACCAGCGCGTCATAGATCGAGGCGTCGCCGTGGGGGTGGTACTGACCCATGACCTCGCCGACTACGCGCGAGCACTTGTTGTAGCCGCGGTCGGGACGGTAGCCCCCGTCATACATCGCGTAGACGACCCGGCGGTGCACGGGTTTCATGCCGTCGCGCACGTCCGGGAGCGCACGACTGACTATGACCGTCATCGCGTAGTCGATGTAGCTGCGCTGCATCTCCAGGTTGATGTCGACCGGCTCGATACGGTCGGTCTCAATGATCGGCGGCTGCTCAGTCACGCTGTGTCCCTACTGTCCGATTCGTCTTCAGTCTGTATGTCGCAAGCCCGGTGAGTGCTCGTGCTAGATATCAAGGAATCTCACATCGCGGGCGTTGCGCTGGATGAAGTTTCTTCGCTGCTCGACGTCTTCACCCATCAGGATCGCGAACATCTCGTCGGCGGCCGCGGCATCGTCGAGCGTGACCTGGAGCAGGATCCGGTGGTCGGGGTCCATCGTGGTCTCCCACAGCTCCTGGTAGTCCATCTCACCCAGTCCCTTGTAGCGTTGGATGCCGGCGTCCTTGGGCAGTCGCCAGCCCTGGCTAGTCCCGGCCTGGATCAACGAGTCGCGCTCGCGGTCGGAGTAGGCGTACTCATGCGGGTGGTTGCTCCACTTGAGCCGGAAGAGCGGCGGCTGTGCGAGGTAGACATAGCCGGCCTCGATCAGCGGGCGCATGAACCGGAACAGCAAGGTCAACAACAGGGTCCGGATGTGAAGGCCGTCCACATCAGCGTCGGCCATCAGGACAATCTTGTGATAGCGCGCCTTGGCCAGGTCGAAGTCCTCGCCGATGCCGGTGCCAAAGCCCGAGATCAGAGCCTGGACCTCGTTGTTGGCCAGCACCTTGTCGATGCGGGCCTTCTCGACATTGAGGATCTTGCCGCGGATCGGCAGGATCGCCTGGTTGTGCGGGTTGCGACCGCGGACCGCAGAACCACCGGCAGAGTCACCCTCGACGATGAAGACCTCGCTGATCGAGGGGTCGTTGCTCTGGCAGTCCCGTAGCTTGCCGGGCAGACCACCGGACTCGAGCAGGCCCTTGCGGCGAGTTGCCTCGCGGGCCTTGCGGGCCGCCATCCGGGCTGCCGACGCCTGCACCGACTTGCGCACGATGTCGCGTCCCTCGGTCGGGTGCGCGCTCAGCCAGTGGCCGAGCTGATCGGTCATGGCCCGCTGGACGAAGCCCTTGACCTCGGAGTTGCCCAGCTTGGTCTTGGTCTGGCCCTCGAACTGTGGCTCGGCCAGCTTGACCGAGACCACCGCGGTCAGGCCCTCGCGGATGTCGTCACCGGTGAGGTTCTCGTCCTTCTCCTTGAGCAGTTTCTGGGCGCGGGCGAAGTCGTTGACCAGCTTGGTCATTGCCGCACGGAAGCCCTCTTCGTGGGTGCCGCCCTCGTGGGTGTTGATCGTGTTGGCGTAGGTGTGAACCGACTCGGAGTAGGCGCTGGTCCACTGCATCGCGACCTCGAGGGACATCTGACGTTTGGTGTCCTCGAGCTCGAAGGAGATGACCTCGGGGTGAACCGGCTCGGAGCGCTTGGAGCCGACTAGGTGCTTGACATAGTCGACCAGGCCGTCGTTATAGCGGTAGGAGACCATGCGGGCCTTGACCGGCTTGGTGACAGGGCTCTCCTCGTCCAGCATCTCGGTCGCCCCCGCGGCGTCAGCGTCCTCGGCTGCCTCAGCTGCCTCAATGGCCTCGACCGCCCGGGGGCGCTCGTCGGTCAAGGTGATGGTCAGGCCCTTGTTCAGGAACGCCATCTGCTGGAAGCGGGCACGCAGGGTCTCGTACTCAAAGATCGTGGTCTCGAAGATGTCAGGGCTGGCCCAGAATGTGACCGTGGTACCGGTCTCATCGGTGGCCTCGTCCTGTGAGAGGTCGGCCGCGGGCACACCCACCAGGAAGGTCTGGCGGAATACGTGGCCCCGCTGACGGACCTCGACATCGACCCGGTCCGAGAGCGCGTTGACCACGGAGATGCCCACGCCGTGCAGGCCACCGGAGACCGTGTATCCGCCACCGCCGAACTTGCCGCCGGCGTGCAGTTGGGTCAGCACGACCTCGACCGCCGGCTTGCCCTCGCCCTCCATGATTCCGGTCGGGATGCCGCGGCCGTTGTCGACGACCTTGACCCCGCCGTCCGGCTGCAGCGTGACCTCGATGTGGTCCGCGAACCCGGCGAGCGCCTCGTCGACGGAGTTGTCGACGACCTCCCAGACCAGGTGGTGCAGGCCACGCTCGCCGGTGGAGCCGATATACATGCTGGGGCGCTTGCGGACGGCCTCAAGCCCCTCGAGGACGGTGATGGCACTCGCGTCGTAGGCTGGGCCGGCCGGTTTGGGTGCTGGAGGTGCTGGAGCCTTTGCTGCGCTCACGGGGTCGGGCAGGTTCTCTGGGCTGACCTCGGACACGGTGCTCCTTTGGCTTCAAACAGTGGTCACAACATTCCGTTCGCCGCCCAGGAATCTGCATCTCGGTGCGTCGTCCGGGTTCGGGCACGGGAAGCGGCCACACCAGAGGAGC
>JAYSQH010000135.1:0-3082 GCA_043721655.1 Phycicoccus sp.
ATGGTGGTCGTCGTCTTGCCCACGCCACCCTTCTGGTTGCACAACGCGATGATCCGCGCTGGACCATGGCTGTGCAGCACAGGCGGCTCGGGGAACTCGGGCATCACCCGGCCAGTGGGCCCGATCTGTCCGACTCCGGCGCCCTGGGTGCCAGGTAGTTGAGCCGGAGTCCGTGCCGGCGTCTCGGCCACGGCGGTGGTCACCTCGTAGGTCACAGGTGTTTCACTCCCAGCGCAATCGAAAGAGCATCGGTCAGCCTCTCGCTGATCGCGTTGACAGTAGTCGCGCAAGCGGTCCGGCGCCAAGACGGGCGTCGGCCTGTCGGCGGCGAATCGCTCAGCGGGCCCGTGGATGCGCCTCTGCGTAGACCTCGCGCAGTCGCTGGACCGTCACCATCGTGTAGATCTGGGTGGTCGTCACAGAGGCGTGTCCGAGCAGCTCCTGCACCACTCGCACGTCTGCCCCGCCGTCGAGCAGGTGCGTGGCGAAGGAGTGCCTCAGTGTGTGAGGGCTGATCTTGCCCCCAAGGTCAGCGCGTTCGGCAGCTGCGTGGATCGACTTCCACGCGCTCTGCCGGGAGAGCCGTCCCCCGCGCTGGTTCAGGAAGAGCGCCGGCGTCCCTTTGCCCCTGACTGCGAATGACGGACGAGCGCGAACCGTGTATGCCGTGAGCGATTCTCTCGCGTAGCGCCCGAGCGGCACGATGCGCTCCTTGCTGCCCTTGCCCAGCAGCCTGACCGAGCCCTGCTCCAGGTCGATGTCGTCCACGTCGAGGCCGACGGCCTCACTGATCCGCGCACCGGCACCGTAGAGAACCTCCACGATCGCGCGATCGCGCAAGGCAGCCTTGGTCTCCCCCACGCTCGCCGCCGACAGCAGCCGTTCGACGTCGTGAACGGAGATGGCCTTGGGTAGGCGTTTGGGCGCCTTGGGCGGGGCCACCGCACCAGCGGGGTCCGTGACCGTCTCCCCCTCGAGCGCCAGGAACTTGTGTAGCCCTCGCACCGCCACCAGGGTGCGAGCTGCCGAGGCCGCTGACAACGGAGACCGCGCCGGTGCTCCCTCTCCCTGTGACACCCCCTCACGCAGTGAGGCAAGAAACTCCGTGACGTCGGGCTCCCCCACCGCGGCAGGATCGCTGATTCCCCGGTCACGCAGGAACTGCACATATCGCGCGAGGTCACGGCGATAGGAGCTCAGCGTGTTGGCGGCGGCCCCACGTTCGACCCGCAGGTGGTCAAGCCACCCGCGGGTCGCCCGCGTCATCGGTGAGTCGGCTTGGGTCAGCGCAGGACCCCGTCGAGGGTGAGCCATGACATCCCATGCGCCTCGGCGACCGGGCCGTAGGTGACGTGGCCGTCGTGGGTGTTCAGCCCCAGCGCCAGCGCGTGGTCGGACTGAAGGGCCTTGCGCCATCCGTGGTTGGCGAGCTCCACGGCATACGGCAGGGTCACGTTCGTGAGCGCGTAGGTCGAGGTGTGAGGCACCGCGCCCGGCATGTTGGCCACGCAGTAGAAGACCGAGTTGTGGACCTGGTAAGTCGGGTCCGCGTGTGTCGTGGGGTGGGAGTCCTCGAAGCAGCCACCCTGGTCGATGGAGATGTCCACCAGGACCGAGCCGGGCTTCATCCGGGAGACCTGCTCGTTGGTGATCAAGGTCGGAGCCTTGGCACCCGCAACGAGGACCGCTCCGATGACCATGTCGGCATCGGCGATGGCGCGTTCGATCTCGTAGGCGTTGGAGGTCACGGTCTGGCAGTGGCCCTGGTAGATCGCGTCCGCGACCCGAAGCTTGGCCACGTTGCGATCCAGCAGCAGGACCTCGGCCTGCATCCCCAACGCGATGGCCGCGGCGTTCATGCCGGAGACACCTGCGCCGATGACGACGACCTTGGCCGCATAGACGCCGGACACGCCGCCCATCAAGACACCGCGCCCACCGTTGGCACGCATCAGTGTCTGTGCGCCCACCTGCGGAGCCAGCCGGCCGGCCACCTCACTCATCGGGGCCAGCAAGGGCAGCGAATGGTCCGGCAGCTCGACGGTCTCGTAGGCGATGCCGGTGACCTTGCGCTTGACCAGCTCTTCGGTGAGCGGTTTGTCAGCAGCCAAGTGAAGGTAGGTGAAGAGGGTCTGCCCCTCGCGCATGCTGCCGTACTCGGACGCAACCGGCTCCTTGACCTTCAGGATCAGCTCCCCTGCGGCCCATGTGTCTGCGGCGGTCCCGAGGATCTGCGCCCCTGCCGCGACGTAGTCCTCATTGGTGATCGAGGAACCGAGGCCGGCACCGGTTTCGACGTAGACCTCATGACCATGTCGCGTCAGCTCGTGCACGCCAGACGGCGTGATGGCCACTCGGTACTCGTTGTTCTTGACCTCGCGAGGTATTGCGACCTTCACCGGATATACGTCCTTTGCCGATGCACCGCCGTCGAGGCAACCCCATTGTCACGTCGATCGGCGCGCCCGAAGGCTTGCGGAGACGAGTCTAGGCCCGCTCGATCAGGCCACGACGTGGGGCCACAGGTCCTCCTCCGGCGGCATCCAGGAGGAGGCGTCGGCCACGGTCTGCGCACCGCTGCGGATGTCTTTCACCGAGTCACCGGTCTCGTCGCCGGATGCCGGAAACCAGACGAAGGGTATGCCGCGTCGCTGGGCGAACATGATCTGCTTGCCGAACTTGGCGGCTGCTGGTGCGACCTCACACGGTATGCCGCGCCGGCGAAGCGCGGCCGCGACGACCATCCCCTGCGCGCGATCGGACTCGTCGGCAAGTGACACCAGGACGCACGATGGCGTGGATCGGCTGGCCGACAGGGAGGGCATGATCTTGGCCAGCAGTCGCGAGAGCCCGATCGAGATGCCGACGCCCGGATAGCTCGTCTTGCCGTCCGAGGCCAGCGCGTCGTAGCGACCCCCCGAACAGATCGAGCCATAGGCCTCGAGCCCGATCAGCTGGGTCTCATAGACCGTGCCGGTGTAGTAGTCCAGGCCGCGCGCGACCTTCAGGTCGGCAACCATCACCCCTGGCGCGTGCTCGGCGCCGACCCGGATAACGGCGGCCAGCTCGGCCAGGCCCTCAT
>JAYSQH010000136.1:0-2323 GCA_043721655.1 Phycicoccus sp.
GACGCCGCCCACGGCGGCAAGAGCGAACTCGGAGACATCGAGTGGTTTGCCTCTGACGGCACCGAGATGGACGAGCTCGACTGGCGCAACGGTTATGCCCGCACCCTCATGGTCTTCCTGAACGGCGAGGCCATCCGTGAGCCCGATATCCACGGAGAACGCATCGTCGACTCGGACTTCCTGTTGCTGTTCAACGCCCACAGCGACCCCGTCGACTTCGTGCTTCCGCCCAGGCAGTACGGCACCACGTGGCGGATCCGGCTGGACACGACAGAGGTCGGGCCCCCCAGTGACTATCCGCGGGACTGGCGTGCAGCAACGACGCAGGCGGTCACGGGCCGGTCCATCGTGGTGCTCGAGTCGATCCCCATCGCGGAGCTGCCAACCCCGAAGGAGCCAGCCGTCAGGGCGCGAAGGCCCAAGCCGCAGCTCGAGGGACACCCAGTCGAAGAGACTTAGGTCGCAGCCAGCCGCGCCTTCTCAGTGCCGACGTCAAAGGCGGCGGCTGGCCACTGCGGTGCAATCACTCGCAGGTGTTCAACCACCAGCTGCTGGACGGCCAGTCGCGCGTACCACTTGCGGTCCGCCGGGATGACGAACCACGGGGCGTCTTCGGTCGAGCACTTCGAGATGGCCACCTGGTAGGCCTCCTGGTAGGCCGGCCACAGCTCGCGCTCGTCCACGTCGGCCGGGTTGTACTTCCAGTGCTTTTCGGGACGCTCGAGACGCGCGCTCAGCCGCGACTTCTGCTCGTCGCTGGAGATGTGCAGCATGACCTTGACGATGGTGGTGCCGGCCTGGGTCACGTTCCGCTCGAAGGTGTTGATCTGCCCATAGCGACGGCCGCAGGTTGCCGGCGGAACCAGGTTGTGGACCCGTGCGATCAGGACGTCCTCGTAGTGCGAGCGGTCGAAGACACCGATCTGGCCCGGGCGCGGCAAGGCGTTACGGATCCTCCAGAGAAAGGGGTGTGCCTGTTCCTCGCTGGTCGGTGCCTTGAACGCGGTGTAGCGAACGCCCTGGGGATCGACCGAGCCCACGACGTGGCGCATGATGCCGCCCTTGCCCGAGGTGTCCATCCCCTGCACCACCAGCAGCAGTGCACCGGTACCGCCGGCCTTGGACTCGGCACACAGCCGCTCTTGCAGGTCACCAAGCTCAAGGACCGTCTCGGCCATGAGTGCGGCACCGGCCGCCTTGCCCCCGTGGTAGCCCGGCGTCGATCGCGGGTCGCGGTCCGCCAGGTCAAACCCCTCGCCGGCCTCCAGCGCTTGCGTGAATGACCCTGACCGACTCGCCCTGCCTGACCTGTTCTTCGCCTTCGCTCTGTTCTTGCCCATGAGGACGATCGTTGCATCACCCCGTCCCGGGTGCCACCTCTTGCGGACGCTCGAGACGCCTGAGTGGAAGGATGGCGCTCATGCGCGTGCTGTGCTCCGATGACGACCTTGGCCGTTGGGCCCCCGGCCATGAGGGGACGATGGACTCCGACGCGTTGGCACTGGCCTATGCCTACCCCGAGCCCACTGGTTCACAACCTTGGGTCAGGGCCAACTTCATCGCGTCGCTGGACGGCGCCGCGACCGGAGGCGACGGGAGGTCCGGCTCTCTCAACACCGGTGCCGATCGAGACGTGTTCGCACTGCTGAGGGCGTTGTCCGACGTGATTCTGGTTGGTGCAGGAACGGCCCGTATCGAGGGCTATCGCAGAGCCACGGTCCGGGCGCCGTGGCTGGGACAACGCACGGGTCGACCGGCGCATCCGACCATGGCGGTCGTGAGCCGCTCGGCCGACATCCCGCCCCGGCTGAGCCAGGCCCGCGAGAACTCCGGTGAGGTTCTGTTGTTCACCTGCGCGCGGGCCGGGGATGAGGCAATCGACCTCGCCCGGGGGATGCTGGGCGAGCAGAACGTGATCGTCGAGGGAGACGAGAGCGTCGACCTGCCGGCAGCGCTGGACGCCCTGGCTGAGCGAGGGCTTCGTCGAATCCTGTGCGAGGGCGGTCCTCACCTCGTGGGTGACCTCACGGCCGCGGGACGGCTCGACGAGCTCTGCCTGACCCTGGCTCCGACGCTTGTCGCCGGGGACCACCCCCGCATCACCGCCGGACCCCCGGTGACGCTGAACCTGTTGCCACGACTACTGATCGAGTCGCAGGGAACCATCCTCGGGCGCTGGTCGCGGACCTAACCGGTGAGGAAGTCCCGGACGACGGCATCCCACCGCTCGGGGTCGACATTCCACTCCTTCGTATGCCGCGCCTCACGCCATGGCTCGAAGCGCACCAGGTCAGGGCGTTTGGCGGCCAGGGAGAACGACGGC
>JAYSQH010000137.1:0-3214 GCA_043721655.1 Phycicoccus sp.
ACTCGTGCCGTGCATGCCGGTCGACGCGACCTGGCCGGTCTCGGCGTCCATGTGCCCTCGATCGACCTGTCCACCACCAACCCGCTGACCGACGTCGAGTCCGGCGGCGAGGCCTACGAGGCGCTCGCGACTGGTGGGCGGCCAATCCCCGGTAGCAGCCTCGTATACAGCAGGTTGTGGAACCCCACCGTCGCCCGCTTCGAGGACGCCCTCGCTGAGCTGGAGGGCGCCGAGGAAGCCGTCGCCTTCGCCTCGGGGATGGCCGCGCTGACCGCGTGCCTGCTCGCGATGAGTGCCTCGGGCAAGCGGCATGTGGTCGCCGTCCGTCCGGTGTATGGCGGCACGGACCACCTGCTCGACAACGGTCTGCTCGGCGTTGAGGTCTCCTGGGTCGGCCCCAAGGAGATCGCGGATGCCCTGCGACCCGACACCGGTCTGGTGCTGGTCGAGACGCCCGCGAACCCCACCCTTCAGCTGCTGGACCTCGACGATGTCTGCTCCCAGGCCGGCGACGTCCCGGTCCTGGTCGATAACACCTTTGCCACTCCCGTTCTGCAGCAACCGATCCGCCATGGTGTTGTCCTGGTTCTGCACAGCGCCACCAAGTTCATCGGCGGCCACGGGGACGTGCTGGCCGGGGTCATCGCCACGAACTCGGAATGGGCGTCGAGGCTTCGACGGGTCCGCGCTGTCACCGGCGGCATCCTCCACCCGCTCGCCGGATACCTGTTACACCGCGGTCTGCAGACGCTGCCGATCCGAGTGCGCGCTCAGCAGGCCAGCGCCCAGGTGGTCGCCGAGTGGCTCGTGGCTCAGCCGTCGATGCAGGCCGTGCACTATCCCGGTCTGCCCGGAGGTGACCCCGACGGCATCCTGGGCCGCCAGATGGCAGGCCCCGGTTCGGTGCTCGCGTTCGAGGTCGTCGGCGGATACCCGGCCGCGGCGGCTGTCGCCAAAGCCTGCGAGCTCGTCGGCCATGCAGTGTCGCTGGGTGGCACCGAGACCCTGATCGAGCACCCGGCCTCGCTGACGCACCGGCCCGTCGCCGCCGAGGCCCGCCCCAACCCGGGCCTGCTGCGGCTCTCGATCGGGCTCGAGTCCGTCGAGGATCTGTGCGCCGACCTCGACCAGGCCCTCAACCAGGCTCTCAACCAGATCTGACGACGACGGAGCGGTTCGTGCCGGTGGTGCTGCCGCTAGCTGGTTACTTGCATCAATGCGGCTCGCCGGACAGTCGATCGTAAAACTAACGCGCTCACCGACGGTTCGGGGCGGGGATGAGACCGTTACGACGGTAGCTACCTGGTCATCGCAAGACGTTCGAGTGGCTGACCGGTCAGCTCGGCAATCAGTTCGAAGTCTTTATCCACGTGAAGGATGATGCGATCGCCGATCTCGGCTGTGGCGGCGATCAGTAGGTTGGGGATCGACGGGGCCCGATGTTGACCACGTTCGGCAAGTTGCCCTTTCACGTCGAGCGCCCGGCTCTCGATGGCGGGGGTTGAATAGTCAACCGGCATGGCCGATAGCGGAGGAGTTCGTAGTGCCCGCGCCCTCTCTGGGCCTGTGCGGGCCGAGTAGCCGACCTCCAGCAGCGTCACGGTGCAGATGTGGACCAGACCACGTTCGATCCGTTCGGCCCATGTGTCTGCGTCGGGGCTGGCACCGAGCCGCACCAGTGCCGATTTGTCGATCAGCCAGGTGGAACTGCTCACGACCATGCGTTGTTCATCACTTCAGGGTCGGCCAGGTCAGGGAAGTCTTGGGCGAAGGCCACCAGGTCTGCCGTCGTTACAGGCGTGATGGTTCGGCGGGCCTCCTGTTGCAGATGGCGCCGCAGGTACTCGGCTCGTGAGATCCCGAAGCGGGCCGCCTGCTCATCGAGCAGCGCGAGGTCGTCGGCTGGGAAGTTGCGGATCAAGACGTCAGGCACAGAAACCTCCTAGATATCAAACGATATCACTTCGAACAAATCGCAAGCCTGCTAGCTGCTGACGAGGTCGCGACGTTGGAACGCGACGGAGCCGCCGGCGAGCAACACGACTGCGGCGACGGTCAGCCACGCCATACCCCACAGTTGAGCGTTCGGCCCGGGAAGCATGGGGGAGTGGGCGAACGGGCTGAGGTACATCACCCATGCGGGAACTCCCCACAGCCGACCGAATTCGCCGACCACGATGAACGCCGCGTAGGCGCCCCACACGAGTCCGGTCGCGTGCGGCCACAGGCCCCACACCGCCACGACCAGCCCGACCAGGACCCAGGCGGCCGGAATACGGGTGAGGGACGCCACGGCGACTCGCAGGACCTGGCTGAAGTCGCCGATGGCGATGGCATGGCCCAGCCCTGATGCCACTCCGGCGACCAGCATCAGGAAGGCAACCCCAGCGAGGGCGAGCAGCCAGTGGCTGGCGGCCCACGCGATACGGGATGTGGCCGTCGCCAGCACGGACTCGGCGTTGCCTGTCGACTCCTCGGTGTGCAGGCGGCTGACCGCAGCGACCCCATAGGCGGCGATGATCGTGCTGACCAGGCCCAGCACTGCGGCCAGGAAGGCATCGGTGAGCCCCTGTTCACCGCCGAGCTGTTGGATCATGGTGGCCAGCTCGGGGGAGTCCAGCAGACCAGAGACGTTGCTGGCGATAGAGCCCATCATGAACGCCATCACCGCGATGCCAATCGTCCATGCGAGCAGTAGCGGGCGTTGCAGCCGCCACGCGAGCTGGAAGGGTGAGCTCAGCGCGCCCACGGCAGGGCCGGGCCGGTCGTGCAGCAGCCCTGAGCCGAGATCGCGTCGACGTCGCAGCGCGAACGCCGCCGGCACCAGCAGCGCGGTCGAAGCCAGCGGCAGGATCAGCACCCACCACCGGTCACCGGCGAAGGCACGGACCTGCTGGTTCCAGCCGATCGGGGAGAGCCAGGAGAGCCACCCCGGCCCTTCGTCGGCCAGGTCCCCGATCGCCCTGGCCAGGTAGGCCACCGCGATGACCGTGAAGCCCAGGCCGTTGGCTGACCGGCCACCGGTCGTCAGCTGCGCCGCCACCGCGGCCACCGCCGCGAAACAGAGTCCGGTCGCGGCCCAGCCGGCGCCGAACAATAATGATCCCGCGACCGGCAGCCCGGCAGCCATGAGCCCGGCGGCTGACAACAGGCCCAGCGCGCAGCTCGCGCCGCCGACTACCAGCAGTGCGGCGGTCATGGGAGCCGCGCGGCC
>JAYSQH010000138.1:0-2465 GCA_043721655.1 Phycicoccus sp.
CATCCGGGCGAACTCCGGCCTGAGGTACTCGCGAGCGGAGTCCGGCTGTGCCCCGAGCACATCGGCATAGAACTCGCGCCAGGCCAGCTGGGTGGCGTACAGCGCGGCACTGGCGCCGGGACGTGCGGCGAGATCGGCCAGCATCCTGCGGGGATGGATCTCGCCCCACTTCAGGTGCACGGACATCCTGGAGGTGCCATCGAGGTCGGCGCGGTCTCGGGTGTTTGCGTAGTCGTCGAGCCGGTGCTCGAGGAAGTCATGCCAGCGCCGGTGTGCGGCTGCCTCTCCGGCGGAAGGGAGCTGAAGACCTTCTGGGACAGGCACATCGGCAAGAGGGTGACTCTCAAGTGGCCGAACCCACGTGACTGCCGGCGGCGGCTCCGTTGGCGACGGCCAGCCATGATCGCGCCAGGCCCGGGAGAACGGCGTGAACACCTGGTAGGGATCGCCGGTCCTGGTGAGGACCCGGCCCGGCGACACGGCATACGGCGACCCGCTGCGCACCAGCGCGATCCCGTGGCGGGCGAGCGCCGACTCGACGGAGAGGTCGCGCCGGCGGCCGCGTGGGCCGAAGTCCTCGGCGATGTGCACCGTGGTCGCGGACGCAGCACGAGCGACCGCAACGACCTCCTGGACCGGATCGCCACGGCGAAGCTGCAGTCCCCCGACCTTCTCGCCGAGGTCGGCCAGGCTCGCGGCCAGGTAGGCACGTCGTGCCGGGCCCGCAGGGTCGATCAGCCCGGCGTCGAGCACGAAGAGCGGAACGACCCCATGGTCACCACCAGAGGATGAGCCGTCCGAGACCGCCGACAACAGCGCAGGGTTGTCGCCCAGCCGCAGGTCGCGACGAAACCACATGACGCTCGTCATCCGCTGACGCCGGAGGTCATGTGCCGATGAGGCGCTCGGCCGCCGTGACCGGGTCCTCCGTGATCAGACGCGCACCGGCGCGCTGGGCAATCTCCTCGGTCGCCCCCGCCCCGGCCAGGACAAGAGGCGCGAGGTAGGCCAGCTGAGTGAGCTCCGAGACGACGGCCTCGAATCGCTCGGGGATGCTCGCCGCCATGACGACCAGACTCGGCTGGGTCTGCGAGGTCACCTGAATCATGTCGAGCATGGGGGTGTTAGCTCCGAGATACTCGACCCGCCAGCCACCGCGGTTGAGCACGATCCCGAAGACGATCAGGGCCAGGTCATGCATCTCGTCGGGCGGGCAGGCCAGCAGGGCCTTCGGTCCGCGCCCGTTCCCCCATCCGCGAGCCAGACCCGCCAGCCGCCCCCGGATCACGTGACTGGCGAAGTGCTCCTGGGCGACGCTGGCCGAGCCCTGCTCCCATCGGGCACCGAGCTCGTCGAGATACGGCAGCAGCACGTCCCGGAGCACAGTCTGCACGGTGAAGTCCGTCAGCAGCCGATCGAGCACGGCCTGGGCGGCTGGCTCGTCCAGCTCGTCCAGGGCCTGCGCCAGCGCGACGGCCGAGTCGACCAGGTCAGCTCGGGGAGCCGCGTCGACGACATCGGCGATGGTGCCACGTTGGTCCTCGGCGATGGTGCCGAGCTTCTCCTCGGCGCTGGCGCCACGTTGGTCCTCGGCCAGGACCGCCTGGGCAGCCTGTGCCGCTGCCAGACCACTGGCCAGATGAACCTGCATCCGACGCACCCGGTTCTGGTCGGTCTCGGAGTACAGCCGGTATCCGCCGGCCGAGCGCTGGGGCTGCAGCAGCGCATAGCGGCTCTCCCATGCGCGCAGAACGTGCTCGCTGACGCCGACTCGACGGCTCAGCTCACCGATCCGCAGCACGGCAGCCTGGTTGTTCCGGTCCATGACATACACTCTACCAACATTTGACGAACACTTGACAAGCAGGACTGGCTATTAGTATGTTTTTCATTAGACAAACCTTAGACGCCAATCCAATGGGCGCGACGCAACGAATGGCTCCCAGAAGAGCTCGGGCTGGTTGCGGGCCGATGGCAAGCCGTACACAGGAGACGCGATGAAGGATGCGAACCAGGCGCAAAACGCGCTGCCGTCTGCCCGTCCGTCCGTAGCAGTGATCGGCTCCGGGGTCTCGGGCCTCAGCGCCGCCTATCTGCTGAACCGGACCCATGACGTCACCCTGTTCGAAGCCGACAACCGCCTCGGCGGTCACGCCCACACCCATGATCTGACCGCCTCCGACGGCAGCACGCACGCGGTGGACAGCGGGTTCATCGTCCACAACGACCGGACGTACCCGTGGCTGCGCAAGCTCTTCGCTGAGCTCGAGGTCGAGGTCCGACCGACCGAGATGAGCATGAGTGTGCGCTGCGACGGCTGCGGCCTGGAGTATGCCGGCGGGCGCGGTCTGCGCGGAATGCTGGCCCAGCCGCGTCGCTTGCTCGACCCGAAGTTCTTGAGAATGCTGTTGCAAGTCAAGCGTTTTCATCGTCGAGCCACTGCATTCTTGCAGGCTAGTGACGAT
>JAYSQH010000139.1:0-2221 GCA_043721655.1 Phycicoccus sp.
CCTCCTCTTGGACGACTCAGATTCGGCAAGTGGGCCACCGTGCGCCCGACCACCGCGTACTGTCGATAGTGCCGACATGAAAGCGTCGGCCGACGCCGATCCGCGATCGACAGAGACCGAGTTGCCAGTGAGCTCAGCTAGCGCGACGGATTCATCGATCGGCTGTGACCCCCTGATGGCGCTGTTCCATGAGGTCGACAGCGCGCGAGCTGCGATGTCCGTTGCGCGTCGTGCGCCGCTTGGTACGTCGAGCGTGGTGGACGTGGCGCGGAACCGGCTGCTCCGCGCGCTCGAAGCTTTCACTGCCGAGCTTGAGACTCGCAATCTGCCGGTGCCCTACCCCATCCGCGACGACCTTCGCATTCAGCGTCGGACCGTTGGGAAGGTTGCCGGCTCCAAGGGCTAGGTGGTCGAAAGTCCGCTGATTCTGATTCGATAGGGGGCATGGTTCAGGCACCTGACGGGTCTCGGCGGGCGGCAGTCGGTCGCCCACAGCTGAAGCCGTGGCACTTCGTCCTCTTTTTCGGGCTGGTCAGCCTCTTGGCGGACATGGTCTACGAGGGCGCGCGCAGCATTATCGGCCCCTACCTTGCAGGCCTGGGCGCGTCGGCGACTCTGGTGGGGATCGTTGCCGGCGCGGGGGAGTTCATCGGCTACAGCCTGCGAGTGTTCTCCGGATACCTCGTCCAGCGACGCGGGAACTACTGGACCTGGACCATCACCGGCTACGCGCTGACAGTGCTCAGCGTTCCCCTGATCGGCGCGACCAACGTGATCGCCCCAGTACTGGTCCTCTATGGCACGGAGCGGCTGGGCAAGGCGGTGCGCTCACCCGCCAAAGACACGCTGTTGTCCTATGCATCCACGCAGACCGGCCGAGGGACGGCATTCGGGGTTCATCAGGCGATGGACCAGGCAGGCGCCATGGCGGGGCCGCTGCTGCTGGCTCTCGTGCTGTCGCAGCATGCTGAGGACTACAGCCTGGCCTTCGGTGTCCTCATCGTCCCGGGTGTCCTCGTGCTGGCACTGCTGTTCTGGCTCCGCCATCGCGTACCGGACCCACTGGTCTACGAGGTTGACGTATCGGCGCCACCGGCTCCGAAGGAGGCGGTGCCGGGCGGCGGTGACGGGAACACCCGGGTTCGTCTGCCGGTGCTGCTCTGGCAGTACATCGGCACAATCGGCTTGCTGTCATTGGGGATCGCCTCATTTCCACTGCTTGCCTTCCATGCCCTGACACAGCACTTGCTGACCGCCGCACAGGTGCCGTTGTTGTTCGCCCTGGCGATGGCTGTCGACGGCCTGAGCGGGCTGCTGATGGGACGGTTCTACGACCGGCTTGGCCCTCGGGTCCTGCTTGTCGTGCCCGCCGCAGCCGGCGTGGCAGCCATCGCGTTCACCCAGAATGCGCAGCTCGTATGGGCCGGCGTCGCGGTGTGGGGGCTTGTCCACGGCGTGATGGACTCGACTGTCAAGGCGGTGGTCACCGAGCTTGTCGTCCCCGCTTCGCGGTCCATCGCTTTTGGCTGGTTGGCCCTGGTTCGCGGCTTCGGACTACTGGCGGCGGGTGCCGCCCTCGGGCTGGCGTACGACCAGAGCATGACCCTGGCGATCTGGCTGATCCTGGCGGTCAACGCCGTTGCCCTGATCGCTCTGGTCTCAGTGCTGGCGCGGCTTAGGGTGTCTTCGTGAGTTCTTCGCAAGGTACGGTCGCGGACCGCCGACACCAGGTGGTGGTGATCGGCTCGGGGTTCGGCGGGTTGTTCGCGACGCAGGCCCTCAAACGTGCTGACGTCGACGTCACCCTGATCGCCAAGACAACTCATCACCTGTTCCAGCCACTGTTGTACCAGGTCGCGACGGGCATCCTGTCAGAGGGGGAGATCGCGCCTTCGACCCGTGAGATCCTTGGGCGCCAACATAATTCACGTGTTCTGCTGGGCGAGGTCACCGACATCAACCTCGCCGACCGTACCGTCACCTCGACCGTGCTGGGCCAGACTCGCGTGACGTCATACGACTCGCTCGTGGTCGCCGCGGGGGCCGGCCAGTCGTACTTCGGCAACGACCACTTCTCCACCTTCGCGCCGGGGATGAAGAGCATCGATGACGCCCTCGAGCTGCGCGGGCGAATCTTCGGCTCCTTCGAGATGGCCGAGCTGGTCGAGGACGAGGAGCAGCGCAGCCGGCTGATGACCTTCGTCGTGGTCGGCGCGGGGCC
>JAYSQH010000140.1:0-2369 GCA_043721655.1 Phycicoccus sp.
GCACCGGGCCTGGGCGCTCCGGTGTCGGTGCGAGACAACCCCGGCCGCCTCGAGATTGTGAAGGTGAACGCGAAGGCGTTGTACCACCGGGTTGCCGAATCCGTCGCCGAGACGGCTCGCGAACCCGGGTCGGTCGGTGTCATCGCCCCCGATAGGGCGATCGACGCAGTTTCAAAGGCGTTGACCCTCATGGGAATTGACCATGGAGTGCTCGGCGCCGACCATGGCGACGTGGACCATCAAGTTGACGTCATCCCAGCCACCGTTGCCAAGGGGCTGGAGTTCGACCGAGTCATCGTCATCGAGCCATCTGCCATCGCCGCGGCCGAGCCTGACCGGCGGACGGGTCTGCGGCGGCTCTACGTGGTGCTGACCCGCGCGGTGTCCGAGCTCACGGTGATACACGCCGAGGAGCTGCCCATCGAGCTGCTGGGCTGACCGACTGGCAGACTGAGGACATGCCTGCCCTGACCACGTCGTGGAGCATGGACCTTCGCGCCATAGCGCCGCACGCCCACAACGACGCCGTCGCGCGGTCGGCTGCCGACCTGCTGGTGCGATGGAATGAGCCTGCGCGCCGCTATCACACGACGAGACACCTGGTTGAGATGTTCTGGGCTCTGGAGGAGCTCGAGAAGGCCGGCGAGATCGATGACCGCCAGTGCGCGGTCGCGCGGCTGGCTACGTGGTTCCACGACGCGATCTACAACCCTGATGCCGAGCCTGGATCAAACGAAGCGGACAGCGCAGTCCTGGCCCGAGACATCCTGCAGCATCTGGGTTTCCGCGACGAGGACCTGGACGTTATCAACCGGCTGATCCGGCTCACGGCCGGCCACGCTTCCGATGGCGAAGAGCCCATTGATGCAGCGTTTCAGGACGCCGACATGTGGATCCTTTCCGCTCCGCAGGAGCGGTTCGATGACTACTGCGCCCAGGTCCGCGCGGAGTTCGCGCACGTGCCCGACACGCAATACCAGACTGGTCGGGCGGCTGTTCTCGAACCCCTTGTCCACCGCGACACGATCTATCGCACAGCACACGCCCTGCGCGCCTGGGAGACGCCCGCCCGCATCAACCTCGGCCGTGAGCTAGCCCGCCTGCGCGTCAGGTCCTGACGCCGCCGAGGCGCGGCCCCTTCGACCTCCGAGGGTCCGACTGGCCGCGGCCGGACCGCCTCAGCCCGGTGAATGGACGTGAGCGAACAGCGGCCACCAGAACTCCCCGCCGCAACGGCGCTCGACCTCCGGCCAGTCCACCCACTCGGCCGCGTCGACGTCCACGCCGCGCGGCTCGACCGCGGGCCTCACTTCGTCCAGCACGGTGGCGAAGCAGGCGATGTAGTTGCGCTGGTTCGGCCAGTGAGCGTTCGTGCCCTCGTCCAACGTCACCCGTTCATACCCACACGGCCTCAGCATCGCAGGGTCGATAGACAGCCCCGACTCCTCCCAGGTCTCGCGGATGGCGCATTCCAGCACCGTCTCGCCCGGCTCACGCCCGCCCGCCGGGGACCCCCACGCATCGCGAGCCACGGTGCGAACCAGCAACATCGCGCCGACGGCATCCGTGACGAAAACCACTGCGGCTGCTGTGAGCTCGTCTGGTGTAGGCATCGGTGAGGCAATGACGTGCAGGCTGTGCCCGACGTCAAGATCAAACACCACGTTGCGGTATGCAGCGAGCGGCCGCTCCCCCTTACGTTTCTGGAACCGCAGCCCGCTGTCACGCAGGCGACGGGCCAGATCCTTTCCCCCGGTCGGCCGCGCACCTGCGTCGACCAGGGCGGCATACCGCTCCTGGGGCACGTCGAAGTGGTCGCCTTCGAACCCGCGCGCGGGTATACCGGCCAGCGCCGCGAAGGTGTGCAGCTCGTCATAGGAGGTGTCGCTGATCAGGTGCGACCACAAGCGGTCGTGAGCGGGCCAGGCTGGTGGGTCGATCCAGATCGTCATCGGCACCTCCGTCCTCTGGCTGCCGACATTAGTGGTTCGAGTCCCCGCTGGCACCGGACACCGCGGATCGCCCGTTTTCCACGCTTCGAGCCCCCGAAACAGGCGATCCGCGGTGTTCGGTCGGGTCTGGGTGGGGGCAAACGCGAAGGGCGGCTCCCCCTCTCGGGGGAACCGCCCTGTGCCATGCGTTACCGGGTTACTACTCTGTTCAGCTGCGCAGGCTCAGAAGCCCATCCCACCCATCTCGTCCCCACCCGGGCCCGCCGGAGCGGACTTCTCGGGCTTGTCGGCGATGACGACCTCGGTGGTCAGGAACAACGCGGCGATGGACGCAGCGTTCTGCAGCGCCGAGCGCGTGACCTTGGCCGGGTCGATGATGCCCTCGGCGATCAGGTCGACGTACTCGCCGTTGGCCGC
>JAYSQH010000141.1:0-1785 GCA_043721655.1 Phycicoccus sp.
GGCTGCCCGTTCTGCTCAGTCATCGCCAAGGATGACGCCGAGGGCCTCATCGTCCATCGCGGCGAGTCCTGCTACGTCGTGATGAACCTCTTCCCGTACAACCCCGGTCACGTGCTGGTCTGTCCCTACCGCCACGTGTCGCTCTATGTCGATCTCACCGATGAGGAGACTCTGGAGTTCGGGTCCCTCACCAAAGCCAGCATGGTTGCCCTGGAAGGCTCGTCGGCGCCGATGGGCTTCAACATCGGGATCAACCAGGGGGCCGTGGCCGGGGCCGGCATCCGCGCCCACCTGCACCAGCACGTCGTCCCGCGCTGGAGCGGCGACTCGAACTTCCTGCCCATCATCGGACGGACCAAGGCTTTGCCGATGCTGCTCGAGGAGACGCGTCAGCGCCTGGTCGATGCCTGGCCGCGCGGCTGACCGGGCGAGCAGGTGGCTGTGAACACGCGCCCCTCCCTGCCAGTGCTGGTCTTCGACGGCGACTGTGGGTTCTGTACGTCGTCCGCCCGGTTCCTGCACCGTTGGGTGGTCAGCGGCCGCTCCACGCGAGTTGCCCCCTGGCAGCTACTGAACCTCGACGAGCTCGGCCTCACCGAGGATCAGTGTCGAGCCGCTGTGCAGTGGGTTGGTGATGGTGGCCGGGTTGCCAGTGGTCACGCCGCGATTGCCGCGGCCCTGCGTGCTGGTCACCCGGTATGGCGCCCGGTCGGCGCGCTGCTCGTGGCTCCAGGGTTCTCCTGGCTGGCTGCGCGTGTCTACGCCTGGGTTGCCGCACATCGTTACGCGTTGCCCGGTGGGACGCCGGCCTGCCGCATGGACGGTCCGAACCAGCCCGGATAGCCGAGCAGCCGCGGTCAGTCGGGCAGGTGGTCCTTGAGCAGGTTCGTCGGCATCGGCTCGTAGCCATGCGGGGCCCTCGTGAACACGCCGGTTCCATGCGAGACCGAGCGCAGGTCGATGGCATAGCGGGTGATCTCGGTCTGTGGCACCTCAGCCTTGATCGTGCTTCGGCCCACGGTGGCCCCTTCGGTCCCCAGGACCCGGCCGCGGCGTGTCTGCAGATCCGTCATGACCGCTCCCATGTACTCGTCCGCCACGACAACCGTCACCACGTCGATGGGCTCCAGCAAGGTCACGGTCTTCGGAGAGGCTGCATCCTTCAAGGCCAGCGCCCCGGCGGTCTGGAACGCCATATCGCTGGAGTCCACTGAGTGCGACTTCCCGTCGGTGAGTGTCACGCGCAGGTCGACCATCGGGTATCCGGCGATGCAGCCCTTGAGCAGCTGGCCCCGAACTCCCTTCTCAACGCTGGGGATGTACTGACGTGGGACCGTCCCGCCGACCACCTTGTCGACGAACTCGAACCCGGCCCCACGCTCGAGGGGCTCAACGGTGATGTTGGCGACGGCGTACTGGCCGTGGCCCCCGCTCTGTTTGATGTGCCGTCCATGACCAATGGCTTGAGTGACAAATGTCTCTCGCAGGGCAACCCGCAGAGGCTCGGAGTCGACTTTGACGCCGTATCGGTCCCGCAGCCTCATCAACAGGACGTCTACGTGGGCCTGGCCCATGGTCCACAGGATCACCTGGTGGGTCTCGGGGTTGTGTTCGAGTCGCATGGTGGGGTCTTCAGCCACCAGCCGGGCCAGCGCGTCGGCCATCTTGTCCTCGTCGGACTTCGTGACTGCCGTGATGGCGACAGGCAGCAGCGGGTCCGGGAATATCCACGGCTCGACCAGCGCTGGCATCTCCTTGCTGCTCAACGTGTCGGTGGTCTCAGCC
>JAYSQH010000142.1:0-1637 GCA_043721655.1 Phycicoccus sp.
AGCTTCCTGCAGCGCGCCGAAGGCTCCCGCTCCTCGACGTCGGCCACGCGCCCGGTGTCAGTCACAACCTTCCCCACTTTCGTATCGTCGAGGAACACGCACCGCTCGTTCAGATGGTCCGGCACCAACAGCGTACGGCTCATTCGACACGTGGGGGCCGCGCCTTCTTCATACTCAGGCGAAGTCGATCACGGCGACTGGGGGGAGGGTGGGTGTTTCGGACCCGCCTGCCGGCTCGACCGTGATGCCGACGGCCGAAGCGCTGGCGGCGTCACCCTCAAGCAGGACCGTGTTGGCGTCACCTGCTGGCAGCAAACCGGCCCGGATCATGGTCGCGCCCTGCTGGAGCCAGAGCTCGTAGACCTTTCCTGCGGGCGCGGCCGGAAGGTTGGCGGTCACGATGAATGCCTTCTTCAAACTGGGTGAGCGCACGATCGTTGCCGTCGCGTCGCCGACCTTCTTCTCGAAGTGCTGGGCGTCCTTGGCCTGCAACACCTGATCCATTGCGATCTGTTGCACAGAGCCGGCGCCGGAGGTCCACGGGTGCCACAGCAGACCGCCGGTGGCCAGGAGCCCGGCCGCGGCAACACCGGCCAGCCACTGCCGGAGGGGTGCTCGCTGGGCACGTTCGGAACGCTTGGACTCAAGGCTGGTAGCGGCAGAAGGTGCCTCGTCGGGAGCCACCAGAGGAGCCACCAGAGGAGGCAACGGCCGGACGTCGCTGATTTCTCCCAGGATCGTCGCGCGCAACGAGGCGGGCGGGGAGGTGAGCGTGAGCGAGGTCAGCTCGGTGGCGGCGGCACGCAGGCTCGCCACCTCGGCCTGGCACTGGGAGCAACCGGTCATGTGCGCCTCGAACCGGGCCCATTCGATGGCGTCGACGGCGTCGACGGCGTATGCCCCCGAAAGACCGTGGATGTCGACGTTGTTCATAGCTCAAGTCCTAACGTGTCACGCAGTCTGATGAGTCCATCGCGGATGCGAGTCTTGGCGGTGCCGAGAGGGAGGTCCAGCATGACGGCCACCTCGCTATGCGTGTAGCCGCCGAAGTAGGCGAGCTCGAGAGCGCCGCGCTGAGTTTCGGTCAGGGTAGCGAGGGCCTTTCGGACCCGTTGTGCGTCCAGGTTCCGGTGAGCTTCCTCGACGGTCTGGTCGAACGCGGCGACCTGCTCATGCGCTTCGTATGCCGTGTCCCTGCGCCGCGTTGCCTCTGCTGAACGCACGCGATCCACCGCCTTCCGATGTCCGATCGTCATCAGCCAGCTGAGTGCACTGCCGCGATCGGGGTCGAACCTGGAGCTGTTGCGCCAGATGTCCAGATAGGCATCTTGGGTGACTTCCTCGGCCTGTGCCCGGTCCCGCACGGTGCGAAGGACCAGGCCGAACAGCCGTGCTGCCGTGGCGTCATACAGCGTGGCGAACGCGGCCTCCTCGCCTAGGGAGCATGCCTTGAGGAGCTGGACCAGCCCCTCGTTGGCCGAAGGCGCACTGGACCCCGAGGCAGAGGCAAGCTCGCCGTCGGGGACCAGTGTCATGCGAACCATGATGCTCTATTCGGTTGGTGTGTGTCTGCTGGGTGTCGGGGATCGGGACGGGAGCAGGGCGCCGTCGACGATGTAGACCGTGGGGCCACCGTT
>JAYSQH010000143.1:0-4098 GCA_043721655.1 Phycicoccus sp.
CTCGGCCTCGTCGATCCCTGCGGGCACCTCCGGACGCCCTCCGGCACCGGCCAGCTGTCCCCAGGCGACCCGCTGCTCCTGGGCGATCTTGAGCGCGGAATGCAGATCGGCCGGCGGTGTGCCGGGGCGGAGCAGGCCGCGCGCCTGGCGCCCCAGCCGAATCCGCGCAAAGATCCCGAACCGGAGCCCATACTCCCGGCGATAGGCCTTGCCTGCCGTAGCGCCCACCATGTCGGTCAGCGGCAGGTCGAACACCTCGGGCCGGAAGATCTCCAGGGTCTGTCGGACCTGCTGCACGACGCCGAGAGCCCGGCCCCAGTCGGCCGGTCTGGTCGCTTCGGGTAGCCCGGCCGCGCGCATTGCCTCAGCGAGGCGCTCTTGCGCTGCGTCCAAGCCTCCACCCCCGAGCGTGCTGACGATCTCGAGCGCCCGCGCTGCGTCGTCGGGGGAGGTGACGCGGGCGGCAAACCAGGGGTCCTCGTCCCGTCCTGTCGTCCACGCTCCCAGCGAGGCGGCCTCGGTCAGGGCCTGGCTCAGCTCGGCCACCCGATCGCGGCTGACACCCAACAGTGCCTCACCGTGGAGCCGGACCCGCGAGATCGGCGGCTTCGGACGGGCCGACAGCTGCGCGAGGGCCATCTGTGCGTCGAAGGCGCTGACGCCCCACGGCTCTCGCTTGCCGTGCAGGGCCGAGAGGTGCTGAACCAGGCGGGTACGACGGTCACTCAGGGTGCGCTCGATGGCTGACGTGTCCGCGTCCTCGGCGTCACCTGCACGATCCAGCGCCGCGCCGAACTCTTGCGCCAGCCGTCGCTTGTTGGAGGCGCCGCCGTAGACGTCCAGAACCAGGTCGCCCAGGCCTAGACGCTTCAGCCGCCCGACCACTGCGTCGATGGCGGCACGCTTTTCTGCCACGAACAAGGTCCGCTTGCCCTCACTCGCCAGCGACGCGATCAGGTTGGCGATCGTCTGGCTCTTGCCAGTGCCCGGAGGTCCCTTGATGACGAGATTGGCACCGCTTCGGACGGCGTCTATGACGGCCTGCTGGGACGAGTCGGCGTCCAGGATGAGGTGCTCACGGGCCGGGTCGGTGTCGGCAGGCGAGTCCGGGACCGTGGTGCGGACGGCCTTGAGCGCGGTGGGGTCACCAGCCAACGCCGCGACGACGTCATGGTTGGCCAGGGTCTCGAACTGAGCCGCGAGGTCGGCGACCATCGGCAGCTTGGCGTAGGAGAACGTGCCCAGCACCAGCCGAGGCGCGATCTCGAACCCGGGGATTCGCTCGCACGCCTGCCCGAGTGCGGCGTACACCGGACGGGCGTCGAACCCGTTGGTGACCGTGGCCATCTCCTCGAGCGCCTCGGTGTCTATCTCGATGCCCTGTTCGGAGCGTAGATAGTGCTCGAGAACCGGGTTGAACTCGACGTCCTCGCCGAGGTCGACGTCAAAGTCCTGATGGGCGGCACCGATCGGCTTGAGCGCACACGAACGCAGCAGCACCGGCGCGCACGGCGGGCGAGGAGCGCCTGGGACCTCCCAGGTCGCCATACCGAAAGCCATGAATCCTGCTGCGATTCCTCGCTCTTCATGCAGCTCGAGGGTCTTGGCGCGGATTGTCCGGGCCCGCCGACGGGCCTCCTCCAGTGCAGCAGGTTCGCGGACCAGATCGGAGAGCCTGGTCGGACGTCCGGTCAGCAGGCTGGCGAGACCGTTCGGATGGGCGGCGGTGAGTTCGAGAGTTCCAGAGGGCAGGTCGCGGTACCACAACAGCGTGTTGCGGCCGCCGAGGTCCACCAGGTGCCGCTGCCAGGCGCGGACCGCCGCGCCCACCCGCTCGGCACGCGGGTCGCCCTCGGCGTCGGGGGCTGCGGTCGGCGACGACTGGCTGGGGTCCTGCGGGCTCTGACTCACTGTTGCAGGCTAACGAACCGGTACTGCGGCCTTCGCGCGGCCAACCAGCCGGTCGGCGCCAACAGGCCAGTCGAGCTGGGCGGCTCACCCTCTGCCCCACCCCTGCCAACTCCCTGCCAGAATGGGCAGCCGCGCCGGCTGCACCATCCGGACGCGCCCCGCCCTCGTAGCTCAGGGGATAGAGCGACCGCCTCCTAAGCGGTAGGCCGCAGGTTCGAATCCTGCCGGGGGCACTCTCCGTCAACCCGTCAACCCGTCAGCCGATCAAGGCTGCCGATACCGCGTAGCCGACAACCACCGCTGCCATGGCGACCGCCACACTCACCACGACGTTGGCCACCGCCGCGCTGTAGTCCTCCTCCTCGATCAGCCGCCAGGTCTCGAAGCTGAAGGTGCTGTACGTCGTCAGGGCACCGCAGAACCCGGTCCCTAACAGCGCAAGAACCGCCGGCGACACTGCGGTCCCAGCCCCCGCCAGCCCGCCCAGGATCAACGACCCAATCACGTTGACGCTCACGGTGCCCCACGGCATCAGGCTGTCGTGCCTGCTCTGCACCAGTCGGTCGGTGAGGTATCTCGTCGGTGCCCCGACGGCAGCGCCGAGGGCAACCAACAACAGGGTCATCAGAGGCTCCCTGCGCCTGATCGTTGCCGACGTATGGCGACCCGACGAACGAGCAAGACCCCGGTCACGACCGCCAGGAGCGCGGTCAGCACCGTGCCACCCAGGTAGACCACGGCGACCAGCGGATGACCCGACGTGACCAGGTCATAGGACTGCACGGCATACGAGGAGAAGGTGGTGAACCCGCCGAGAACGCCGACCCCCAGGAACGGGCGCAGCAGCCGATGCTGCGGTGGCACGTGCGCCAGGACGGCGATGAGTATTCCGATCAGCAGGCTCCCGCTCACGTTGATCAGGAAGGTGCCCCACGGGAACGTTCCTCGGGCGCTCGGCCAGGCCTCTCCGACAAGCTGGCGGGCCGTCGCTCCCACCGCCCCTCCGGCAGCGATCGTGGTCAGGACCGACAGGTGATGGCGCACCAGCTCGCTGCGGATCAGGGGGATGTGCAGGTCGACGTCCGGGTCCACGGGGTCCAAGGAGTGCACGCTGCACGGTATCGCCCGCCGCTCGACCGTGGAACGAGACTCGCCCCTCACCGCAGAAGCGGCAAAGGGCCAGTGGCTGTACAACTGGTATGCCGAGCCGGTGACGCGAAGTGGTCTATCCGACCTGACCGTAGGTCGCGCCGGAGTAGATGGCGCGGAGGCCAACTGTTGAACCCGTGTGCGGGGAGTCCCACATCATGCCGTTCCCGGCGTAGATGCCCATGTGGTAGGCCGGCGCTCCGAAGAACACCAGGTCGCCCGGCCGTGGGTTGGAAATCGGCGTCGCGTACTGCCGCTGCTGTTCGGCCGTCCGGGGCAGGTCGATGCCGATCTGCCCGAAGATGTACTGCGTGAATCCGGAGCAGTCGAACCCAGACGGGGTGGCCCCGCCGTAGACGTAGGGGAGTCCGGCGAAGCTGGCAGCCATGGCGATCACGCCGGCCGACGGAGGAGCCATCGTCCTGGCGGCAAAGGGGACGCGAGTAGCCGAGCGGCTGACACCGTTCGCCGTGGAGCGGACAACGGGCTTCGGCTTAGCGACACCGCTGAAGCCGATGTCTCCGAACGCCGGGGAGACGAGCGGCGCCTGTGCAGTTGTCGGAGCCGGCATCGCCATAACGTTGGTCGCGGCGTGAGTCTTGGTCTTGGCCTGCGGGGTCGGCGTGTCGGCTGAGGCTGGAAGGGCAAAGGAAGCGACCATGCCACCCGAGACGACGAGCACGGCCGAAGTTTTGGCGGCCGGCTTCGCTGAACGCGAGATCGCCGTTGACAGGGATAAGGCCGGATTCAGACGCCCTGGGGCACGATGGCGCCCCGAGATGTTGTTCGACACGTGAATAAACCTCTCCAAACGCCTACGAGGTCAGCTGTCGGGTTCGGGTGGGAGATCACCCGGCCGTCACGCCGGCGCATCGACCGAAGCCGACCACCGCCGATTGGGCTTCACCCCAAGGAACGTCTCTCGACGCCCCACATGTGGGTCCCCCGCTCCTGCCAAGCGGAAGTTGAAAGTCTTGACTGCGGTGACAGGACTAGGCGAACCGCATCAAGAGCACCACCCGGCCGGATGGAGTGCCT
>JAYSQH010000144.1:0-4473 GCA_043721655.1 Phycicoccus sp.
ACACCGGCCGCCTGGCGTGAGCTCCTGGGAGTTCTCAGCACGACATACACCGAGACCGATGACGCGCGCATCACGCTCAAGCGCTCGGCCGACCTGACCTCCCGCGAGCTGCTCTCTCTGCACGAAACGCTGAGCCGACAAGCCTTGCAGGACACCTTGACCGGACTGCCCAACCGGGCCGCACTGATCCGGCACCTCGACCAGGCGCTGGAAGCATGCGCCCGCCTCGGACACGGTTTGGCCGTTCTCTTCATCGACCTTGATGGCTTCAAGCAGGTCAACGAGAGTCTGGGACATGCGGTCGGTGACGAGCTGCTTGTGCTGGCCAGCCAACGCATCCGTGCGTGCATGCGCCCGAATGATGTGGTCGCCCGTCTCGGAAGTGACGAGTTCGTGGTGGTCTGCCCCGACGTGTCCGACAGTGAGATCGTGCCGTCCATTGCAGCCCGGGTCGGCAGCCAGCTGGCAGCGCCGTTCCCCATTGGCTATCACGAGGCCGTCGTCAGCGCCAGCATCGGCCTCGTCACGACAGCCGACGCCGCCGCGACCGCCGAGGATCTGCTGGGGCAGGCGGGCCTCGCCATGAACGAGGCGAAGCTCAGCGGCAAGGCACGTGCCACTGTCTTCGAAAGCTCGATGCAGCTGGCCGTGGACACCAAGTTCTCGGTGCGCAACGCCTTGGGCCGGGCCATCGCGGCCAACGAGCTTCGGGTCCTGTACCAGCCGGTCGTGTCGCTGGCCGACGAGCGTGTGATCGGCGCCGAGGCGCTGGTCCGCTGGGAGCGTCCCGGATTCGGGCTGCTTTCGCCCGACGAGTTCATCCCCATTGCCGAGGAGGGCTCCCTCATCTCCGCCGTGGACTGCTGGGTGCTGCGGGAGGTCTGTCGCAGGGGCGCGCAGTGGTGTGAGGCGGGCGGCACCATCGCCATCAACCTGTCGGCGCGCACACTCCAGCAGGACGATGTGGTCCGGGCGCTCAGTGAGGCATTGGAGACGACCGGCATCTCACCGGGTCAGCTCACCATGGAGATCACCGAAACTGTCCTGCTGAGCGGCTCTGGCGCCACGATTGCGAACCTCGACCGTCTTCGGGAGCTCGGCGTGAAGCTGTCCATTGACGACTTCGGCACGGGGCACTCTTCACTCTCGCAGCTCCAACAGACCGATGTCGACATACTGAAGATCGACCAGTCTTTCGTTTCGCGGATGGATCAAGACGCGTCCTCGGCCGCCATCGTGAGTGCGATCATCACGCTGGGCCATGCCCTCGGCCTGACCCTCGTCGCCGAGGGAGTCGAGCGGCCGGCTCAAGCAGCTCTACTGCGCGAGCAGGGTTGCGACGCGGCCCAGGGATGGCTCTTCGGCCGGCCCCTTCCAGAGGAAGCCATCGACCAGGCGTTCGGCATCACTCTCCCCATCTAGCTGTCGCGTGCCATACCGCCTCGTGACAGCGCGCCGAGCCTCGTCCCATGTAACACCAAGAGTCACCCGCTACGTTGCAAGCGTGCGCCTCTTTAACTCAGCTTGTACCGCCGCGGTCGTGGGGCTTCTTGTGGCGGGCTGTGCCACATCCACTGTCAACCCCCCTTCAGCGCAACAACCTTCAGCTCAGCCCTCCCAGCCGGGGTCCGCTCGGTCGACACCGCCGGCCGTCTCAACCGCGAGCGCACCCCTGACGGTCGCGTCAGCCATTGCGCCTTTCAGGCTGCCCTCCGCTGTGTCGCGCCCGGTGGTGTACCCCGTTGGGGCAGGGCTGCTCGTGGTCGGCGGCCTCAGCGCCGCCGGCAGCACGACGCCGACGATCCTGCGCGTCGACCTGACTGGCGGGTCGGCCCACAAGGCTGGCAGCTTGGCGGTTCCGGTGCATGACGCAGGCGGGGCGGTGGTGGGCGGCCGCGACCTGGTATTCGGTGGTGGGTCGAGCGCGGTGACCAGTGTGGTCCAGGACGTCACGCCAGGGACCTCACCGCGGGTGGTCGGGCACCTACCGCAGTCACGCGCTGACCTGGTCGCGGTCAGCGACGGCCACGCGGCATACGTCCTGGGTGGTTTCGACGGCACGCGAGGGTTGACCACGATTCTGCGGACCCGCGACGGGAAGACGTTCACCGTCGTGGGCACCATTCCGCTCTCCGTGCGTTACCCCGCGGTTGCGCTGAGCGGGGGGACGATCTGGATCTTCGGCGGCGAACACGCAGGCAACCAGGTTAGGGACATCCAGCGAATCGACCTGGCAACCGGTCATGGCAGCATCGCCGGGCAGCTGACGCGTCCTCTGGCACACGCGGGCGCCTTCACGCTGGGGGGTGCGATCTTCCTCGCCGGCGGGCGCAGCGGGAACACGGAGACAGCCACGGTCATGCGCTTCGACCCGGCAGTTGTGAGGTTCACGCCTGCTGGACACCTGCCAGCCGCCAGGTCTGACTTCGGCATCGCGGTGATTGCCGGCATCGCCTACCTGGTGGGCGGCGAGAACCCCAAACCGGTGGACACGGTGATCGAGGTCCGCGCCCGCAGTGGAGCAACACCATGAGGCCTCACGACGGCCGACGGCGACCACCTCCGGTGCATATCTGACTCTCAGTGCCTCCGGTCCGTCAGGGACAACCGGCACCGGGTCGGGAATGGGGGCCCGGATACGATCGGTGCTTCCCCTCGGCCGTTCAAGGAGTGGCATGCGCGCGCGCAAGGTATTTGCCCGTTCGGTGATTTGGCTTGCCCGCTGGCACACGGTTGGTGAGGTGCCCCGGTCGGGCATCCTGGTCGGCGCACCGCACACGTCCAACTGGGACTGGGTTGCCATGTTGCTGCTGATGTGGAGTGGTGGCGTCCCCCCTCGAGTGCTGATCAAGCAGGAGATCATGCGTACGCCGCTCGGCCCGCTGCTGCGCGTCAATGGCGGCATCGCCCTGGATCGCCAGAACCCGGGCCACGTCGTGCAGGACCTCATCGCCGAAGCCAAGAGCGGCGAGCCGTTCTTGCTGATCATCGCCGCGGAGGGCACCCGCAAGAAGACCGACTACTGGAAGTCCGGCTTCTACCGGATCGCCAAGCAGGCCGGCCTGCCGATCAGCATGGGCTTCATCGACGGGCCGACCCGCACCATCGGGTTCGGCCCCACGTTCACGCCGACCGACGATGTGGTGGCCGACATGTTCCTGGTCCGGGCCTTCTACGCGGACAAGTACGGTGTCCATCCAGAGCTGCGGACCGAGCCCCGGCTACGCGAGGAAGACACGGCTGCCCGGTAAGGCACGATGGGGGCCTTATGTCGCTCACCGATCTGATCCCCTCACCGCCCGAGCCGGACGCCCTGTATGACGCGTTCGTCACCTGGGTGGGCGAGCAGGGGATCACGCTGTACACGGCGCAGGAAGAAGCCATCATCGAGATCATGACGGGGTCGAACGTGATCTTGTCGACACCGACCGGTTCGGGCAAGACCTTGGTGGCAACCGGTGCGCAGTTCGCGGCGCTGGCCCAGGGGAAGCGCACCTTCTATACGGCACCGATCAAGGCGCTGGTGTCGGAGAAGTTCTTCGCCCTCTGCGACATCTTTGGCGCGGCCAACGTCGGCATGATGACCGGTGACGCCGCCGTGAACGCCAAGGCGCCACTGATCTGTTGCACCGCAGAGGTGCTTGCCAACATCGCGCTGCGTGAGGGTGTCGGCGCCGACATCGGCCAGGTCGTCATGGACGAGTTCCACTTCTATGCGGATCCCGAGCGTGGCTGGGCGTGGCAGGTGCCGATCCTGGAGCTGCCACAGGCCCAGTTCGTCCTGATGTCAGCGACATTGGGCGACGTCGAACGGTTCCAGGCCGACCTGACCCGGCGGACCGGGCGCACCACCGCCATCGTCACGTCCGCCGAGCGACCGGTGCCGTTGAGCTACTCCTATGCCATCACGCCGCTGCACGAGACGCTCGAGGAGCTGCTGTCAACGCATCAGGCACCGGTCTATGTCGTGCACTTCACCCAGGCGTCGGCGCTCGAACGTGCCCAGGCCCTGATGTCTGTCAACGTCTGTACCCGCGAGGAGAAGGACGAGATTGCCGCGTTGATCGGTGGCTTCAGGTTCTCTCCCGGCTTTGGCAGGACCCTGTCACGGTTGGTACGTCACGGGATTGGGGTACACCATGCCGGGATGCTGCCGAAGTACCGACGGCTCATTGAACAGCTAGCGCAGGCTGGCCTCCTTAAAGTCATCTGCGGCACCGACACTCTCGGCGTCGGCATCAACGTGCCCATCCGCACGGTGGTCTTCACCGGCCTGTCCAAGTACGACGGGTCGCGTCAGCGGGTGCTGAAGGCCCGGGAGTTCCACCAGATCGCCGGGCGGGCAGGGCGGGCCGGGTATGACACATCGGGGACCGTGGTGGTCCAGGCCCCCGACCACGACGTCGAGAACGTCAAGGCCTTGGCCAAGGCCGGTGACGACCCGAAGAAGCTGCGCAAGATCCAGCGCAAGAA
>JAYSQH010000145.1:0-6699 GCA_043721655.1 Phycicoccus sp.
TAGGTGATCGACTCGAGCTCGTCGCCCAGGAACACCAGTGAGGTCAGCGAGGCCAGTGTGCATTCGCGCTTGCGGGGGTCATGCCACAGGCGACGGCCCTCGAGGTTGGCGCGCACCGTCCACACCGGCAGCTGGTGGGAGACGATCACCGCCTCGTGACCCCGCGCGGACTCGCGGGCGGCGGCGATGGCCGCGAGCATCCGGGCGGCGATCTGTTCGTAGGGCTCCCCCCACGACGGCTTGAACGGGTTGATCAGCTTGGGCCAGTGCCTGGGATACCTCAGCGACCCGTCACCGACGCCGAACGTCATGCCTTCGAAGTAGTTCTCGGCCTCGATCACCCTGTCGTCCGTGCCGATCGCAAGGCCATGGGCAGCCGCGATCAGCGCCGCGGTCTCCTGCGCCCGGTCCAGCGACGACGCCACAACCACGGTCACGTCATGGTCAGCGAGATGCGCACCGACCGTCTCGGCCATCTCGCGACCAAGGTCTGACAGGTGGAAGTCAGGCTGTCGGCCGTAGAGCACACCGGTGGGGTTGTGTACCTCACCGTGGCGCATCAGATGCACGACAGTCCGGTTGGGGTCACCGGCAGGCTGTGTCATGTGGAGATTGTCGCAAACGACTCTGAGACGGCCTTGGCTGCCGTGGGAAGCGCGTTGAGCACCCGGTCGACGGCGGCGTCGTCATGCGAGGCACTGACGAACCACGTCTCGAAGGCGCTGGGTGGCAGGTGCACACCCTGGCTGAGCATGGACTGGAAGAACACCGAGAAGGCTTGCACCTGTTGGTCCCTGGCTTCGTCGTAGCTGGTCACGGCTCCCTCACGGAAGAAGATGCTGAACATGCTGCCGGCCCATTGAACAACGTGCGGTATGCCGTGTCGAGAGAACTCCGCCGAGGTCGCGTCCGCGATCGTCCTGCTCACGACCCCGAGCCGGTCGTAAACCGCCGGCGTGCAACCCTTCAACGTTGCCAGACCGGCCGCAGAGGCCACAGGGTTGCCGGAGAGTGTCCCGGCCTGGTAGACGGGCCCATCGGGCGCGAGCATCGCCATGATGTCGGCGCGGCCGCCGAACGCTGCCGTGGGGAAGCCGCCGCCCATGACCTTGCCAAAGGTGAACAGGTCAGGTGCGCCACCGGCATAGGGACCCTCGAGGCCGTACCAACCCGAGGCGCTGCAACGGAACCCGGTCATCACCTCGTCAGAGATCAGCAGGGCGCCGTGCGCGGTGGTGACTCGCCGAAGGGCCTCGGTGAAGCCAGGCAGCGGCGGCACGATCCCCATGTTTCCGGGAGAGGCCTCGGTGATCAGTGCGGCGATCTGGTCACCATGCTCCGCGAAGGCCACCTCGAGGGCCTCAATATCGTTGTAGGGCAACACAATCGTCTCGCCAGCGGTGGACGCCGGGACACCCGCAGAGTCAGGTAAGGCGAAGGTGGCCAGACCGCTGCCGGCGGAGACCAGGAACGAGTCGACGTGTCCGTGGTAGCACCCTGCGAACTTGACCACCTTGGACCGGCCGGTGAACCCTCGGGCCACGCGTAGGGCGCTCATCGTGGCCTCGGTGCCGCTGTTGACCAGGCGTACCTGCTCCACGGGCTCGACCCGGGCCACGATCTCTTCGGCCAGCGCGACCTCGTTCTCGCTAGGGGTCCCGAAGCTGAAGCCTTTGAGCGCGGCGCCCTGCACCGCGGCCAGCACGTCCGGATGAGCATGCCCCAGGATCATCGGCCCCCACGAGCAGACCAGGTCGACATACTCGCGGCCATCGACGTCTGTGAGGTACGGGCCGGTCCCGCTGGCCATGAACCTGGGTGTTCCCCCGACGGCGCGGAAGGCGCGCACGGGACTGTTGACCCCACCCGGGGTGACCGCCGCGGCGCGGGTCAGCAGCGCCTGGGACTGCGGTGCGTCATACGGGTATGGCGTCTGGGCAGTCGTGGATCGAGGAGTCGTCATGTGGGCAAGTCTCTCAGGCCATTGTCCGGTGAGAGGACCAGGCTTCAGGCGGGCTGTTCTTCGGGCGCCAGGACCTCGTCGCAGACTCCCGTACTCCGGATGCCGCCGCTGATGG
Organism: Phycicoccus sp.; assembly: GCA_043721655.1. Classification (GTDB taxonomy): domain Bacteria; phylum Actinomycetota; class Actinomycetes; order Actinomycetales; family Dermatophilaceae; genus UBA4719. The sequence continues at coordinate 2,079 of JAYSQH010000145.1, forward strand.
CCTCCATACAGTGACCAAGGGCGAGCAGCTCGTCACGGGAGAGCTGGGCGAGGAAGTTGCGGCGCACGCTGTCGATATGGGTGGGTGCCATCCGGGTGATCTCGGCGTAGCCAACGTCGGTCAGGACCAGCTCAACGCCTCGGCGATCCCCGAGACAGGCCTCCCGGCGCACCCATCCGCGCCGCTCGAGGCGACCGGCAGTGTGCGTCAAACGACTGCGGGACTGCACCACCAGTGTGGCCATCTCGGACATGCGCAGGCGTCGATTCGGCTGTTCGGAAAGCATCGAGATGATCTCGTACTCGGACAGCTGCAGCCCATGGGCCTGGAGGTCTCGGTCGAGAACCACGTCGAGCAACCGGCTTGCGTGCAGGAACTCACGCCACGCGTGCTGCTCCTCCGCGTCCAGCCACTGCGGCTGGGCGATGTGTGTGCTCATGGAATACATCATACCGTCCGTTAGTTGAAACTTAAACTTATTGCTGTTAGCGTGATAGTCGAACCCACAAGACCTTCAAGGAGCACTTCCATGACCAAGCTTTCTGACCTCACCGCCGGCACCTGGAACATCGACGCCTCACACAGCGAGGTCGGTTTCGCAGCCCGCCACCTCATGGTGAGCAAGGTTCGCGGCCAGTTCAAAGACTTTGCCGCAGTCGTCACCGTCGCGCAACCGTTTGAGCAGTCGACGGTCGAGGCCACCGTGCAGCTGGCGTCGATCGACACCAACAGCGCCGACCGCGACGCCCACCTGAGAGGGGTCGACTTCTTCGACGTGGAGAACAATCCCGCGATGACCTTCAAGTCCACCAAGGTCGGTAACGACACCATCGAGGGCGACCTCACCATCAAGGGCATCACCAAGCTGGTCAGCTTTGACCTGGACTTCGGTGGCGTCAGCGCCGACCCGTGGGGCGGAACGCGCGCCGGTTTCGAGGCCACCACCGAGATCAACCGCAAGGACTTCGGGCTTTCGTGGAACGCTGCCATCGAGGGCGGCGGCGTTCTCGTGGGCGAGAAGGTCAAGATCGCCCTGGACGTCGAGCTCGTCCGCGCCTGACCCACCCGCACTGACCGACCGAACACCGCTCCGGCACCGTTTGCCGCCCCCAGGGGCCCCGAAACGGTGCCACCGCGGTGTTCGGTCGGGGACGGCCAGCCGAGTCGAGCAGCTCAGCGCAGGAGCCGGGCCGCCTCGAGGGCGTAGTAGGTCAGGATGATCTGGGCACCGGCCCGGCGGATGGATAGCAGCGACTCCATCATCACGCGCTCGCGGTCGATCCAGCCGTGAGCCGCAGCGGCTTCGATCTGGGCGTACTCGCCCGACACCTGATAGGCAGCCACCGGCACCGGCGACATCTGCGCCACCGCCGACACGATGTCGAGGTAGGGCAACGCCGGCTTCACCATCACGATGTCGGCGCCCTCAGCCAGGTCGAGCTCGACCTCGCGCACGGACTCGGCTGCGTTAGCCGGATCCTGCTGGTATGTCGCCCGGTCGCCCTGCAGGGTCGACTCCACCGCCTCCCGGAACGGCCCGTAGAACCCAGAGGCGTACTTGGCCGCATAGGCAAGAATGATCGCGTTCTGGAAACCATTGTCGTCCAACGCTTTCCGGACGAAACCGACCTGACCGTCCATCATCCCGCTCAGACCCAGGACGTGGGCACCGGCCCGAACCTGCGCGAGGGCCGCGGCGGCATATTGCTCTAGGGTGGCGTCGTTGTCGACCCGCCCCTCAGTGTCGAGCAACCCACAGTGACCGTGGTCGGTGAACTCGTCCAGGCACAGGTCAGCCATCACCACGAGATCGTCGCCGACCGCATCGCGCACCCTGCGCAGAGCCACATTGAGGATGCCCTCGGGGTCGACCGCGCCCGAACCGACGGCATCGCGGGTGGTCGGCACACCGAAGAGCATCAACCCGCCCAGGCCGGCCTCGACCGCCTGACGGGCCACGGCGACAAGTGAGTCCATTGAGTGCTGGACCACGCCCGGCATCGACGTGATGGGCTGCGCCTCCGTGGCCCCCTCGCGGATGAACACCGGAAGCACCAGGTCAGCCGGGTGCAGCCGGGTCTCTGCCACCAGGGCCCTCACCGCTGCGTTCTGGCGGAGACGACGTGGCCGATCGGTCGGGAAGCCCACTACTTGGCCTTTCGCCGGGCCGATACCTTGCGGGCACTGGGGCGAACCACGCGTTCTCCGGCCTCGGCCGCGGCGGTCGCCAGACCCACGCCATACTCGGCCAGGGCGTCGACCAACGACTCGGCGGACGCCTCCGGGGCCAGCACGGCGACCCGCAATCCGTGCTCCTCGGCGGTCTTGGCAGTTGCCGGACCGATGCAGGCGACAACGGTCGACGGGTGCGGCTTGCCCGCGATGCCGACCAGGTTGCGCACGGTCGAGGATGAGGTGAACACGACCGCGTCATACTTGCCGGTCTTGATCGCCTCACGCACCGACGCCGCCGGTGGTGCGGCACGAACCGTGCGGTATGCCGTGACGTCGTCCACCTCCCAGCCCATCTCCTGCAGGCCGGCGACAAGGGTGTCAGTGGCGATATCGGCGCGCGGGAGGAAGACCCGGTTGATCGGGTCCAGGATCTCGTCGAACGGCGGCCACTCGTCGAGCAGACCATGCGCAGACTGCTCGCCGGAGGGGACCAGGTCAGGCTCGAGGCCCCACTCACGCAGGGCACCTGCGGTCACGCCACCCACGGCCGCGATGCGCAGGCCGGCGAACGCGCGGGCGTCCAGACCAAACTCCTCGAACTTCTCGCGCACGGCACGGACGGCGTTGACCGAGGTGAACCCGATCCATTCGTAGCGTCCGGTGACCAGGCCCTTGATCGCGCGTTCCATCTGCTGCGGCGTCCGCGGCGGCTCGACACTGATGGTGGGGACGACGTCGCTCGTCGCGCCGTATGACGCAAGACGCGCCGTCATCGAACCGGCCTGATCCCTGGTACGCGGCACGAGGATGTTCCAGCCGAACAACGGCTTGGTCTCGAACCACGAGAGCTGCTCGCGCAGCTCTACGGTCGACCCCACGACGGCCAGCGACGGGAACTCGACGTTGGCTGAGACCATCAGGGCGACCACCTGACCCAGCGTGGTGGTGTGGGTGCGCTGGGTGATGGTCGTGCCGCGCTCGGTCAGCGCCACTGGCGTGGCCGGGTCGCGACCGGCCGTGAGCAGGTCGCCGAGCGCCTTGCTGAGTGACTCGGGGGTGCCGAGCACGACCACCGTGACGTTGTCGGCCGTCGAGCGGGTCCAGTCGACCTTCGTGCCTCCGCCGCTGATGACGTGCAGGGACGGTGAGGCTGCGGACGTCAGCGGAACACCGGCATAGGTGGGGACAGCGCTGACGGCGCTCACGCCGGGCACCACCTCGAACTCGATCCCGGCCTTGCGGCACGCCAGCGCCTCTTCGCAGAGACCGTTGAACATGGCAGGGTCGCCGTCCATCAGCCGCACGACCAGCCCGTTGCCTTTGGTGGCACCAGCTGACTTAGCCGCCTTGACGAGCAGCTTCGCCCGAGAGGCGTGCGTCAGCGGCTGACCCTGCTCGCCATGACCGGCATCGATGATCTCGACGCCGGGTCGGGCGTGTCGGGCCACGAACTCCTCGCGGCTGACCTGGTCGATGATGACCACGTCGGCCTCGGCGAGATACTCCGCGGCGCGCAGGGTCAGCAGGCCGGGGTCACCAGGACCCGCGCCGACGAAGGCGACGCGGCCGGGCTGCCGGACAGCCTTGGCTGGCGGCGACTGGCGAGACTGGCGTGACTGGGCCTTGGTCAACGAGCGCGTTGGGCTCACGAGGCACTCTCCGAAGCGGATCGGTGGGGAAGGGATGCAGCCGGCTGGGAGCCAACAGACTGGGCGATCTCGGTGGCGACCGAACCGTCGGATCCGCTCGCCTCCGGCGGGTCGGGCGGTTGCTCGTGCTGGTGGTCGAACAGTTGGTTGACCGGGTCCCCACCGGCTGGCGATATCCCGGACCGGAGTCCGGCGATGTCAAGGGCCCCGTCAGCCAGCAGCACGGCCGCGAGCTCGCGGCCAAGGCGCTCAGGCTCCATCAGCGAACCGACGCTGGAGCGACGCAGATCGATGCTCGCGTCCTCTGTGCCGGCGAAAGCGCGCAGGAACAGCTCCGTGCCGTGTTCGCTGTCGACCACCTCGGCGAGGGCTCCGACAGGCGCGGTGCAACCCGCCCCGAGAGCCGCGAGAAGGGCCCGCTCGGCAGTCACGCAGGCACGAGTGTCCGCGTCGTCGAGCGGTGCCAGAGCCTCGACCAGGTCCTGGCGATCCTCGCGGCACTCGACCGCGAGGGCCCCCTGCCCCGGAGCCGGGAGCATCTGCAGGGGATCGAGGATCTCGGTGACGTCGTTCATCCGGCTGAGGCGCTTGAGCCCGGAACAGGCCAGCAGGACGGCGTCCAGAGAACCGTTGTGCACCAGCGAGATACGGGTGTCGACGTTGCCACGAAGGTCAGTCACGCGCAGGCCGAGTCCGAGGGCAGCGAGCTGGGCCGCCCGGCGCGGGGACCCCGTGCCGACCACCGATCCGGCCGGAAGCTCACCGAGGGTCAGTCCGTCCCGGGCGACAAGTGCGTC
>JAYSQH010000146.1:0-6204 GCA_043721655.1 Phycicoccus sp.
ATGTTCTTCGCCCTCCTGCGCAAGCACGGCTGACACCGACACCTAAGGTGTGGTCGTGCAGATCTCACCCAGCATCCTCGCCTGCGACTTCGCCAACCTCGAGAGCGAGCTCAAGCGGATAGCCAACGCCGACTGGGCGCATGTCGACGTGATGGATGCCCACTTCGTGCCCAATCTCACGCTCGGCCTGCCCGTCGTGGAGGCGCTGGCGCGGGTCAGCCCGATCCCGCTGGACTGCCACCTGATGATCGACGACCCGGACCGCTGGGCGCCGATGTATGCCGAGGCCGGGGCTTCCAGCGTCACCTTCCACATCGAGGCGGCCCACGACCCCACGTCGCTGGCTCGCAACCTGCGTGCCCTGGGCGTGCGAGCCGGAATGGCACTCAAGCCGGGGACTGCGTTCGCTCCGTACACTGACCTGTTGCCCGAGCTGGACATGGTCCTGGTGATGACGGTCGAGCCAGGGTTCGGCGGGCAGTCCTTCATGGCTGACCAGATGCCCAAGGTGCGTGAGGTCCGGGAGGCGGTGTCGAGGTTCGGCGGCGAGATCTGGGTGCAGGTCGATGGGGGAGTCTCAGCCGAGACGATCGAGGCGTGCGCCGAGGCGGGTGCGGACGTCTTCGTTGCCGGCTCGGCCGTTTTCGGTGCCGAGGCGGCCGCCGCCGCGGTCGACCGGCTACGCGAGCTTGCCGTTCGGCATACCCACCTCTGAGACTTCCGGGCGGTCCGTGAGGGCTGTCACACGAGAGCCGTATGCGGTGTGCTCATCTAGCGGTGCCATACTTGACGCACGTGCTCCGTGATCGGTGTAATCCCGAACCGGCGGTGAAAGTCCGCGACCCGACCGTATCCAGCGGCCGGTGAACCAGGTGAAACTCCTGGGCCGACGGTGAAAGTCCGGATGAGAGGTAGCAACAGCGACGCCCGTTTCGGCCCCATCCCGGGGTTGTTGACGGGTCTGCCGTGGTGACTTCAGGTCATTGGCGTTTTGTGTACCCATGTGGGCCGACCCGTCGGCGCCACGAGGTGCTGCCACGACCCTTGGTCACCGTTCGCGCCCGGAGCTCGCCTGATTTTCAGGAGTCGAGCACGAGGGACGTGACATGGCAGAGCGCGAGGCGAACGCACCGTGGCACGAGCGCGACGTCGCGCTGATGCGCCGGGCACTCGCGCTGGCCGCACGCGGGCCCGTCGCCGACGCCAACCCCCGCGTCGGCGCACTGATCCTGGACCGTGCCGGCAGGGTCGTCGGTGAGGGATACCACGACGGTGCAGGGACACCGCATGCCGAGGTCATGGCGCTGCGCGAGGCCGGCGAGTCTGCCCATGGAGGCACAGCGGTGGTCACGCTGGAACCATGTGCACACACGGGACTGACCGGCCCATGCAGTCTGGCGCTGATAGAGGCCGGGGTGGCCAGGGTCGTGTTTGCCCAGACCGACCCGAACCCATCCGCGCGCGGCGGTGGGGCGCTGCTGGAGGCGGCGGGTATCCATACCACTGCGGGGGTGCTGGCCGAGGAGTCCATGGCACTCAACGACGCGTGGACCTTCTCCTTGCTGAACGGTCGGCCCAAGGTGACCTGGAAGTTCGCGGCCACTCTCGACGGGCGCTCGGCAGCGGCGGACGGCAGCAGTCGCTGGATCACCGGGCCCGAGGCGCGGGCCGATGTTCACCGGCTGCGGGCCCTCTGTGACGCCATCATGGTCGGCACCGGCACCGTGATCGCCGACGACCCGGTGCTTACGGTGCGCCAGCCGGATGGAGTGCGGTCCGGTCCTCAGCCGCTACGCGTCATCATGGGACTGCGTTCGATACCCGCGTCAGCTCGTGTGCTCGATGACGCGGCTCCCACTCTCCAGCTGACAACCCACGACCCAGTACTGGCACTGAAGACCTTGGCAGAGCATGAGATTCACCACGTGTGGCTCGAGGGCGGACCCACTGTCGCCGCTGCGTTCCTTGAGGCCGGTCTCGTGGATGAGGTCATCGCGTACCTCGCGCCGGTACTTCTCGGCTCCGGTGCGCCGGCGGTGGGGGACCTCGGCATACAGACCATCAGCCAGGCGTTGCAAATGACGCCACACGACGTCACCATGATCGGCCCCGACGTCAGGATCCGCGCCAGTGTCAACGCACGCAGCATCAACCCGCCCAACCGAGAAGGACTGTGATGTTCACCGGAATTGTCGAGGAGCTCGGCGAGATCGTCGCCATCGATCACGGCGCAGAGTCAGCCGTGATCAGGGTGCGTGGCCCGCTGGTCACCAGCGACGCGACGCATGGTGCATCGATCGCCGTCAATGGTGTGTGCCTGACCGTCGTCGAGCATGACGGCGAGACTTTCACGGTCGACGTGATGGCTGAGACGTTGAACCGCAGCAGTCTGGGCAGCCTGGAGGTCGGCGCCAAGGTCAACCTCGAACGGGCTATGGCCGCCAGCGCCCGACTCGATGGTCACATCGTGCAGGGCCATGTGGACGGCACTGCGCAGATCCTCGACCGCGTGCCAGGTGACCGCTGGGAGGTCGTGCAGCTCACGCTGCCGCCCGAGCTGTCCCGTTATGTCGTCGAGAAGGGCTCGATCACCGTCGACGGCATCTCACTGACCGTGTCGGCGATCACAGAAGACACCTTCTCGGTCTCCCTGATCCCCACCACGCTCGCGCTGACCACGTTGGGACACAAGGACGTTGGTGACCTCGTCAACCTCGAGGTTGATGTGATCGCCAAGTACGTCGAGCGACTGCTCAATCACAAGGCCGGCGCGGCGGAGCCAACGACGTGAGCATCCTCGAGCGTCTTTTCGACGCACAGCTGAGCATCTTCGGCCAGCCGATCCTGTGGCGTGAGATCGTCGGCAACGCCTTCGGCTTCGCGTCTGCGATCGGCGGACTGAGGCGACGCGTCTGGGCGTGGCCGGTCGGGATCGTCGGCAACGTGCTGTTGTTCACGGTCTTCTTCGGTGTGGCCTTCGTCACACCCCAGAACCAGACGCTCTACGGTCAGGCCGGCCGGCAGGTCTTCTTCGTCATCACCAGCGTCTATGGCTACTGGCGGTGGAGTCAGATCCGCAGCCATCGCTCGCCTGGCGCGCCCGCGATCACCCCGCGTTGGGCCACGGCCAAGGAGCGGCTCCAGTACCTCGCCGTCTGGGTCGGTGGCGTGGTCGTCATTCAGTGGGTCTTTGCGCTGATCGGGGCCGGCTGGCCCGCCCCGCGTTGGTACTACTGGTGCGATGCCTGGATCTTCGTCGGCTCCATGGTCGCGACCTACGCGATGGCACGAGGCTGGACCGACTTCTGGCTGGCCTGGATTGCCGTCGACCTGGTCGGCGTTCCACTGCTGATCCACTCCCACTTCTATCCAACAGCTTTTCTGTTTGCCATCTATGGCGGACTGGTCGTCTACGGCTTCTTCGTCTGGCTCAAAGCCTCGCGCACTGAGTCGCCTGACCGCGAATTGAGCGAGGTATCAGCATGAGTGCACGACTGTCCACGATCGAAGAGGCGTTGGAGGCGCTCAGAGCCGGCCTGCCGGTCCTGGTGACCGACGACGAGGACCGCGAGAACGAGGGCGACGTCATCCTGGCGGCGGCGACGGCCACGACGGAGTGGATGGCGTGGACCATCCGCCACACCTCGGGCTACATCTGCGCGCCGATGTCCGAGTCCCGGGCGGATCGACTGGGGCTGCCGCTGATGGTGGAGGACAACCGCGACCCCCGCCACACGGCATACACGGTGACGGTTGACGCCGCCGATGGTGTCAGCACGGGGATCAGCGCGGCAGACCGCGCCCTTACGATTCGCCTTCTTGCTGCGGAGGATTCGATCGCTTCGAACTTCAACCGCCCGGGGCATGTCGTCCCGTTGCGGGCCAGAGAAGGTGGGGTTCTCGTGCGCGGAGGACACACCGAGGCGGCAGTGGACCTGTGCCGCCTGGCCGGGCTGGCGCCGGTGGGAGCGATCGGCGAGCTGGTCCACGATGACGGCTCCATGATGAGGCTGCCGGCAGTCCTCGACCTCGGCGCTGCGCACAACCTGCCGGTCATCACCATCGCGGCCCTGATCGCCTGGCGTCAGCGCAACGACCGGGTCGAGCGGCTTGCAGAGACTCAACTGCCCACCGAGTACGGAGTGTTCCGCGTTGTTGGCTACCGCGACCTCGTCACCGGGACCGAGCACCTTGCCCTCGTCAGCCCCAAGGGCCTACATGGACGGGCACCGTTGGCACGACTGCATTCTGAGTGTCTCACCGGTGACGTGTTCGGTTCGCAGCGCTGTGACTGCGGCGCACAGCTGGAACGTTCTCTCGAGCGGGTCGGCGCGGAGGGTGGGGTGGTTGTCTATCTCCGTGGCCACGAGGGCCGCGGGGTCGGTCTTGTCAGCAAGCTGCAGGCATATGCACTGCAGGACAAAGGTTTTGACACCGTCGACGCACAGACCGAGCTGGGCCTTCCCATCGACGCCCGCGAGTACGCAGCAGGGGCAGCCATCTTGGCTGATCTCGACCTCGGAGTCGTGCGGCTGCTGACGAACAACCCGATGAAGGTCAAGGCGATGCGCGACTACGGCATCGAGGTGGCTGCGGTCGAAGGACTCAGCATGGTGCCCGGTGCACACAATGCGGCCTACCTGCGCACCAAACGCGATCGCATGGGCCACGCCCTGATGCTGGACGAGATCGACAAGGGCGCGTCGGCATGACGGACTGCGGGAGCGAGGTGAAGGTCGAAGCGACCGTGGCATGAGGCAGGGTTCGCCCACGCTCCGCGTTGACGGCAGCGGCCTCAACGTCGCGATCGTCGCAGCGTCGTGGCACACAACGGTGATGGAGGGGCTGATCGACGGGGCCCGACGTGGTCTGGCAGATGCGGGAGTCTCATCGGTCACGCTGGTTCGCGTGCCCGGCGCTTTCGAGCTTCCCGTTGCCTGCTCCCGGTTGGCGCTCTCGTATGACGCCCTCGTCGCCCTCGGCGTCGTGATCCGGGGTGGCACACCACATTTCGACTACATCTGCCAGGCCGCCACCATGGGCCTGACCGACGTCAGCCTCCGGACGGGCATACCGGTCGGCTTCGGCGTGCTCACCTGCGATGACGAGCAGCAGGCGCTCGACCGGTCGGGGCTCGAGGGCTCCAGCGAGGACAAGGGCCACGAGGCTGCCACAGCGGCGGTGGCGACCGCTGTCACCCTGCGTACGCTCCAGCCCTGACCCGGTCGATTCCGTGCCCCTGGGCCCTGTCATCGCAATGTACCTACCCGCCTGGTGCCAGCTCCAACGGCACCCGTTAGGGCCCAGGTGCACAGGTGGCACGTAGCCTGCGCGTGTGACTGACACTCCGGCAGATGACCATGTGATGCGCCGCGCCCTGGCCCGTGCCCGTGACGGCAAGGCTCTCGACGAGGCAGAAGCCCTGGTTCTGCTCGGTGCCCGTGGCGCCGACCTCCAAGCGTTGTTCGGGGCCTCAGCTCGGGTCCGCGATGCGGCGATGGTGGCAGCCGGCCGGCCCGGCGTCGTGACGTACTCGCGCAAGGTCTTCATTCCGCTGACCCGTCTGTGTCGGGACCGTTGCCACTACTGCACTTTCGTGACTGTCCCCCAACTTCTCCCCGCGGCATACCTCTCGCCCGACGAAGTCCTGGAGATTGCTCGCGCAGGTGCGGCGCAGGGCTGCAAGGAGGCGCTCTTCACCCTCGGGGACCGCCCCGAGGATCGCTGGCCGGAGGCCCGTGAGTGGCTCGATGCCCACGGGTATGACGACACGTTGGCTTATGTCCGAGCAATGGCCATCAGGGTCCTTGAGGAGACAGGTCTGCTGCCGCACCTGAACCCTGGCGTCATGTCGTGGTCAGAACTCCAGCGGCTCAAGCCGGTTGCCCCCTCCATGGGAATGATGCTCGAGACCACATCGCAGAGGCTCTTCGAGGAACAGGGGCAGGCCCATTTCGGCTCTCCTGACAAGGACCCGGCCGTGAGGTTGCGGGTGCTCGAGGACGCAGGGCGCATCGGGATTCCGTTCACCACGGGCATCCTGGTCGGCATCGGAGAGACGGTTCCGGAGCGGCTCGACTCGGTCCTGGCGATTCGTCGGGTGGCACGTGAGTACGGCTCGATCCAGGAGTGCATCGTCCAGAACTTCCGGTCGAAGCCTGACACGGCGATGCGTTCGACACCGGATCTCGGCGAGGAGGAGTA
>JAYSQH010000147.1:0-2042 GCA_043721655.1 Phycicoccus sp.
TCGACACTGGTCGAGGCACTGCGCCGCAACGTCTCTCGAGGGCAGCGGGATGCCGCTGTCTTCGAGCTGGGGCTTGTCACCCGCCCGAGCGAGGTCCCCGGGACGGCTCCGGTTCCCGGGACCCTGGCGCGTCCCGACGACGCCACGCTTGCACAGATCATGGCGGCGGTGCCGCCCCAGCCGCGGATGGTGGCCCTGGCGCTGGCGGGTGCCTCCGAGCGTGCGGGCTGGTGGGGACCCAGTCGTATCGCCGACTGGACCGATGTGGTCGGCGCAGCGCAGGCCATGGCGTCGGCTCTTGCGGTCGAGCTGGTGGTCACGGCAGACAGCTACGCGCCATGGCACCCCGGGCGCTGCGCCCGCCTGGCGTTGGCTGACGGCACTCTGGTCGGTCACGCCGGAGAGCTACACCCCAAGGTCGTTGCCGCCCTCGGCCTGCCAGCGCGCACGTGCGCCGGCGAGCTGGACGTCGACGTTCTCACCTCTGCTAGTGAGGCCAGGGTCCAGGCCCGTGAGCTGTCCACCTACCCTGTGGCCCAGAGCGACGTGGCCCTGGTCGTCGACGAGCAGGTCCACGCGGCCGTCGTCGAGTCCGCTCTGCGACAGGGGGCCGGTGAGCTGCTCGAGACGGTGTGGCTCCTGGACATCTATCGCGGTGACCAGGTCGGGCCCGGACGCAAGTCGCTGGCCTACCGTCTGGCCTTCCGGGCACCGGACCGTACCCTGACCACGAAAGAGGTCAACGGGCTTCGGGATCAGGCGATAGCGTCCGCCGCCGTAGCAGTGGGTGCAGTGCAGCGCGGCGCGTAAGTGTCCAACCAGGGCAGGGTCGCAGCCGTCACCGGTGCTTCGAGGGGCATCGGTGCGGCCATCGCTCACGCCCTTGCTGACGACGGGTATGCCGTGTGCCTGCTCGCGCGCGGTGGCTCGGCTGCAGCTGCGGTGGCCAGTGAGATCGGGTCTCGGGGTGGTCTGGCGATGGCCAGGTCGGTCGACGTGACGGATGAGGTCGCTGTCGGCGAGTCGGTCGAAGCGGTCCTGTCGTCCTGGGGCCGGATCGACCTGCTGGTCAACAGTGCCGGCTCGATCGAGGCCGAGGTGCCGCTGTGGGAGGCGGACGTCGACCAGTGGTGGTCGGTCATCACCACGAACGTCCGAGGCCCTTTCCTGATGACGCGCGCCGTCGTGCCGCAGATGATCGCTGCTGGTGGGGGGCGGGTCATCAACCTCAACAGCGGCGCCGGCATGGCCGAGCGGGCCGAGCTGAGCGCCTATACCGCAAGCAAGTCGGCGCTGGCGCGGATCACCGGGAGTACGCACCTGGCCGGGTGGGCACACGGCATCCGAGCCTTCGACCTTTCTCCGGGCGTGGTGCGCACCGAGATGACCCTGTCGATGGACCTGCACCGGGGTCGCACCCAGTGGACCGACCCCACGGATGTCACGGATCTGGTGCTGGCGTTGGCCAGTGGACGGCTCGACGCCTGGTCGGGGCGCTTCCTCAGAGCTGGTGTTGACACCCCGGCGTCTCTGAGCGAGCGGGCTGACCTCGGCCTCGATGATGATGCGCGTACCCTTCGTCTTCGGCCGTGGGGACCGACCGACCCCTTGGGCTAGACCAAGTCTGCATACATTCCCATAGGTGTGTATAGTCATGCAATGATCACGGTGGCGATAGCGGGTGCGAGCGGCTATGCCGGGGGAGAGATCCTGCGGCTGGTGCTGGGACACCCCGGCCTGGCCGTCGGAGCCCTCACGGCCGACTCCAGCGCCGGTGCCAGGCTGGGCGCAGTCCACCCCCACCTTCCGGCAATAGCTGACCGGGTGCTCCTCGACACCACCCCAGCGACGTTGGCCGGCCATGACGTCGTCTTCCTCGCCCTGCCCCACGGCGCCTCTGCCGCGCTGGTGGACCGGCTGCCGGATGACCTGATCGTGATCGACTGCGGCGCCGACTTCCGGTTGGCCGACGCCCAGCAGTGGCAGCACTTCTACGGCAGCGACCATGCGGGAACCTGGCCCTACGGTTTGCCCGAGCTGCC
>JAYSQH010000148.1:0-3313 GCA_043721655.1 Phycicoccus sp.
AGGCCGTCGACCGACCGGCGCAGCTTGCGAGCACCGGACCAGCCCATGGACACGTGGTCCTCCTGCATGGCCGAGCTCGGGATCGAGTCGACGCTCGCCGGAGCTGCCAGCCGCTTCATCTCGGAGACGATTCCGGCGGAGGTGTACTGGGCGATCATGTGTCCCGAGTCGACACCAGGATCGTCGGCGAGGAAGGCGTTCAGGCCGTTGTTGCGAGCGACATCCAGGAAGCGGTCGGTACGGCGTTCGGACATGCTCGCGACGTCCGCTGCAACGATCGCCAGGAAGTCCAGGACGTAGGCCACCGGCGCGCCATGGAAGTTGCCGTTTGACTCCACGCGGCCATCAAGGGTGACCACGGGGTTGTCCACTGCGGCGGCGAGCTCGCGGCCGGCGACCAGCGCAGCGTGGTCGACCGTGTCGCGGGCAGCACCGGCCACTTGAGGAGCGCACCGCAGGGAGTAAGCGTCCTGCACCCGCGTGCAACCCTCATTGTCGTGGCTGGCTCGAATCGGGCTGCCAGCCAGGATCTTTCGCAGGTTGCCGGCCGACGCTTCCTGCCCTGGGTGAGGACGCAGCGCCTGCAGGTCGGCAGCGAACACGTTGTCGGTGCCAAGCAGACCCTCGACGCTCATCGCGGCGGTGATATCGGCGACCTTGAGCAGGTTGCGCAGGTCGGTGATGGCCAGAATGAGCATGCCGAGCATCCCGTCGGTGCCGTTGATCAGGGCCAGACCCTCCTTCTCACGCAACACGATCGGGGTGATACCGGCTTCATCCAGCGCATCGGCGGCCGACACCAGCTCGCCCCTCGCGTTGCGAACCGGCCCCTCGCCCATGACCGCGAGCGCGCAGTGCGCGAGCGGAGCCAGGTCACCAGAGCAGCCCAGGCTGCCGTACTCGTGGACCACGGGGGTGAGCCCCGCATTCAGCACCGCCGCGTATGCCGCCGCCGTCTCCTCACGCACGCCGGTGCGGCCGGTGGCCAGGGTGGAAAGACGCAGCAGCATGAGAGCCCGGACGACCTCGCGCTCAACCTCGGGACCTGAGCCGGCGGCGTGGCTGCGGATCAGGCTGCGCTGCAGCTGCGCTCGCATGTCCGGCGCGATGTGCTTGGTGGCGAGGGCACCGAACCCGGTCGAGACCCCGTAGTGCGGCTCGACGTCGTTGGCCAGGCCTTCAATGATGGAGCGGCTCTTGCGGATCTCCTGGATCGACTCAGGGGTGATCTCGACGCGTGCATCGTGGCGAGCCGCGGCCACGACGTCGTCGAACGACAGCGGACCGATGCCGACTGCGACCGTGTCGACAGGGAACGCCCCGGCGCCGGATGTCAACGGGTGTGCGAGGTCATGGACTGATGTCATGAGTTCATTGGAACCCACCAGCGACCAGCCAACCATGCCCTATGGATGGTTAGTGTCTCGAATCTGAGACAGGGTCCGACAATGAGCTAGGCACGCCCGTCGCTGGGGCGATAACCCGAACACAAGATGCGCAACCAGCCGATCTGGCCGTCGCGCTCGGAGAAGTACGCCTGGTGCTCGATGAGGTACTGACCATCCGGGCGCTTCACCCGGAGGCGGTATCCGACTCGTTGGCGGTCAGCAAACTCATCGCATTCCAGGAGCTCGATCGCCTCGATCAGGTCCTCGTCGCCGAACCAGTCATTGAGCACGCCCACGATGTCATCGGGACCACTCGCGTCCCAGATATCCCCCGGCGTCATCGCCCAGAAGTCGACCTCGGGGTGGATGAGCTCGCGGACCCGAGCATGGTCCTTGGCCGCTACCGCCCTGGCGAACTTCGCTCCGAGGCCCGCATCCATGCGACGGACTGTAGTCGGCCGTTGACTCACCCTGTGCTGCGGCTGCCCGTGCGTGGATGACGGGAGCGCCACCGTCAGGTGCATCCAAGCCGCTACTCAGCGTCGTATGCCGCCCGCAGACCGGCGATGTCGAGCTTGCTCATCCCGAGCATCGCCTGCATGACCCGGCTCGACTTGTCCGGGTCAGGATCGCCCAGGAGCTCGAACAAAACAGGCGGGACGATCTGCCACGACAGACCGTACTTGTCCTTGAGCCAGCCGCACTGCCCCGGCTCTCCCCCGGTTGTGAGCTGCTCCCACAGGTCATCGACCTCGTCCTGAGTCTCAGCTGTGACGAAGAGCGAGATCGCCTCGGTGAAGGAATACAACGGGCCACCGTTGAGCGCCGTGCACTGGAGTCCGTCGAGGACAAATGACACGGACATCGCAGTGCCCGCCGGACCAGGCCCTCCGTCGCCATATCGCGAGACCCCCAGGATCGCGGAGTTCTTGAAGATGGAGACGTAGAAGTTGGCGGCTTCCTCAGCCTGGTCGTTGAACCACAGGAACGGGCTTATCTTCTGCATCGAGCGAAAGTACACCGATCGGCAACCTTGAACCAGAGCTTTCGGGGTCATCCCCCCGTCCGGATCGTCTCATTGCTGAGACACTGACACCATGACCAACGCCCCCGCCGCCAGCCAGGCGCTGGCCGTGCTGCGGCTGCTGGCACGGCATACCGAGCCGGTGCCAGCCTCGGCGATCGCGCGCGACCTCGACCTGCCCAGGTCGAGCGTCTATCACCTGCTCACCGTGCTCTCCGACCAGGGATTCGTGGTGCATCTGGCCGAGGAGCGGCGTTACGGCTTAGGCGTCGCGGCGTTCGAGCTGGGGTCGGCGTACACCCGACAGGCGCCGCTGCAGCGCCTCGCACGGCGGCCGATGGTGCGGTTGGTGGACGCGACCGGACACAACGCCCACCTGGCCGTGCTCCACGGCCGCGACGTCCTCTACGTCATCGAGGAGCGCGCGCCCGGCCGGCCACCACTGGTCACGGATGTTGGCGTGCGGCTTCCCTCGCAGCTGACCGCCAGCGGCCTGGCAATGCTGGCTTCCCTTCCACCGCAACAGGTCCGGGCCCTCTTCCCATCACGCGACGCCTTCGTCCAACGCCACGACGTAGGACCGACAACGCTGTCCGGCCTACGGTCCGTGCTGACCCAGGTACGTCGGGACGGTTTCGCCACCGAGGACGGAACGGTAACACCAGAATTCGCCTCAGTGGCAGCGCCCGTGCTCGACCACAGCGGGCATCCCGTGGCAGGAATCGCCGTGACGTACCCCGCCGCCGAAGTGACCGAGGACCAGAGGCGGTTCATCGTGGAGCAGGTCATCCGGACCGCGGCTGACCTGACGCGCCGCATCGGCGGAGTGTGAGGTGTCTGGACGGGCCGTGTTCCCTGCCGTTGACCGCTTAGACATACCGGGTATACCCTCGCTTCACGG
>JAYSQH010000149.1:0-2502 GCA_043721655.1 Phycicoccus sp.
GGGCGGCGGCCTGGCTCAGCGAGGGGGCGGCGGCATCCTTGGCCGACAGCAACGGCGTGAGGTGAGCGGGCAGGGCAAGACCGAGTTCGGGGTCGAGGGGGTTGATGGTGTGCTCGCGTGCCGCGTTGTAGGTGGCGGAGCAGAGGTAGGTGACGGTGGAGTCGTCCTCGAGGGAGCAGATGGCGTGGCCCAGTCCCTCGCCGAGGTAGATGGCGCGGCGTTCCACGGTGTCGAGCAGGGCGCTCTCCCATTGTCCGAATGTGGGGGAACCGACCCGGATGTCGACGACGAAGTCGATGAAGGACCCGGACAACGCGGTGACGTACTTCGCCTGCGACGGCGGAAGGTCCGCGAAGTGCACGCCGCGGACCGTGCCCCGGGACGAGACGGACACGTTGGTCTGCACGACGTCAAGGCGATGTCCGATGGCCTCGGCCAGCCGGTCGCCGCGAAAAGACTCCAGGAACAGGCCTCTGTCGTCGCGGAACTGCTGCGGGGCGATCTCGAAGGAGCCCTCGATCCTCAGCGCTCTGATGTCCATCAGGCGCGCGTCCTTCCCTCGGCCAGGACGCTGTGCATGTAGATGCCGTAGCCGCTCTTGACCAGTGGGTCGGCCAGGTCGGAGAACTCGGCGTCGCTCAACCAGCCGTTGCGCCAGGAGATCTCCTCGACGCATCCGATCTTGCGTCCCTGTCGGGCCTCGACGACATAGACGAACTGGCTGGCATCGAGCAGACCCTTGAACGTGCCGGTGTCGAACCATGCCGTGCCGCGTGGCAGGACGGTGACGGTCAGATCCCCGCGCTGAAGATAGGCGTCGTTGACCCCGGTGATCTCGAGCTCGCCACGGACGCTGGGCTGCAGGCGTTGGGCGATCTCGATGACGTCGTTGTCATAGAAGTACAGACCGGGGACCGCATAGCTCGACTTGGGCTCGGCCGGCTTCTCCTCGATCGACAGCACCGTGCCGTCGACGTCGAACTCGACCACGCCGTATGCACTCGGCTCCGAGACATGGTGGGCGAACACGTGACCTCCGGTGAGGTCGGTGTTCTCACGAAGCGACGTGCCAAGACCGGTGCCGTAGAAGATGTTGTCGCCGAGTACGAGTGCCACGGTGTCCTGACCGATGAAGTCAGCTCCGATGATGAAAGCCTGGGCCAGACCTTCTGGCTTCGGCTGCGAGGCGTAGGACAGCGAGATGCCCCACGCACGCCCGTCGCCCAGCAGTCGCTCGAACTGCGTGCGGTCATGCGGCGTCGTGATGATCAGAACGTCGCGGATCCCGGCCATCAGCAGCGTCGAGAGCGGGTAGTAGATCATCGGCTTGTCATAGACCGGCATGAGCTGCTTGCTGATCCCGCGGGTGATCGGATGAAGTCGCGTCCCGGAGCCCCCGGCGAGGATGATTCCCTTCATGGTCGCGAGGCTAGCGTGCTGAACGAAGTCCGTGTCTCATGCCCGCTTCGGTAAGTGTCCTCCGATACCCTCTCGGCATGCGCAGACTGCCCGTTGGGCCACACACATGAGCCGCTGGCTTGTCGTCGGCTGCGACGGGATGCTCGGGCAGGACCTGGTCGCAGTACTGGGCACTTCGCCAGGCGCTCACGAGGTCACCGCAGTCGACAAGGACGTATTGGACATCACCGATCCCGATGCCTGTCTTGCGGCCGCGGCGGGTCACGAGGTCGTGATCAACGCTGCTGCGTGGACGGCCGTCGATGACGCGGAAACCCATGAAGCACAAGCGTTCTCGGTCAATGCGGTGGGGGCGTCGAACCTGGCCCGCGCTTGTTCGGTCGCCGGGGCGCGGATGGTGCAGGTGTCCACCGACTACGTCTTCGCCGGAGACGCCTCTAGCCCCTATGGGGAGGACGCTCCACTGGCGCCGCGGTCGGCATACGGCCGGACCAAGGCAGCAGGTGAGTGGGCGGTGCGGGCATACCTGCCCTCGGCCTCGTGGGTGGTGCGCACTGCCTGGCTGTATGGCGCCCACGGGCCGAACTTCGTCAAGACCATGTCGCGGCTGGCGTCGGAGCGGGACACAGTGTCCGTGGTCGAGGACCAGCGTGGGCAGCCGACGTGGACAGTGGACCTGGCGCACGCGATCGTGCGACTGGTCGAGGCCGAGGCGCCGTTCGGCACGTACCACGGGACATCATCGGGTGAGGCGACGTGGTTCTCGTTCGCCCAGGCAATCTTTGCCGCGCACGGCTTTGACCCCGCGCGGGTGCTTCCAACGACCACGGACGCCTTCCCGCGTCCGGCCCCGCGTCCGGCATACAGCGTCCTCGGGCATGAGGCATGGTCCCGCGCCGGGCTACCTGCGCTGCGGGACTGGTATGCATCCCTGACTGACGCACTGCCAAGCGTGATCGCCAGCTCCTGACTATTGTCGAGGGTATGCTTGCCGCCTACGCCGTCAGTCAGTCGTCCGCTGATCCGCTGTCAGGGTTGGTGATCGGCCAGCGTCCTGAGCCTGTCGCCCGGCCTGGGTGGTCC
>JAYSQH010000150.1:0-3463 GCA_043721655.1 Phycicoccus sp.
ATGCCGGGAGCTCGCCTAGGACTCGCCGCCGGGGTTTCCGGAGGCTCCGGCCGTGACGTCCAGCAGGCAGTATCGCGCCGCCGCCTCGCGAGGAACCGACGGGTCGATCTCTCCGCGCCTGGCCAGCATCTGGAGCGCCCGAACTGCCACTGACGGGCCGTCGACGTGGAAGTAGCGACGTGCGGCGGCCCGCGTGTCAGAGAAACCGAACCCGTCGGCGCCAAGGGAGATGAAGTCCCCTGGAACCCATTGCGCAATCTGGTCCGGGACCGCCCGCATGTAGTCGGACACGGCGACAACCGGACCCGGTGCGCCCTTCAGCCGTTGGGTCACGTACGGCACGCGCTCGGGCTCCTCGGGGTGCAGGAACGCCTGTTCGTCGGCGGCCAGACCGTCGCGCCGCAGTTCACCCCACGAGGTGACCGACCAGACGTCAGAGACGACGCCCCAGTCGCTGCGCAGCAGCTCCTGCGCCTCCAGGACCCACGGCACGCCGACACCGGAAGCGAGAAGCTGGACCCGGCGTGCGTCCTCGGGCAGACCCTCGCCCGCGCCCGGCGCCAGGAGGTACATCCCGCGAAGAATCCCTTCAGCATCAACGTTTTCCGGCTCTGCAGGTTGCACGTTTGGTTCGTTGTAGACCGTGAGGTAGTAGATGAGGTTCTCGGGCTCGTCGCCATACATCCGGCGCAGCCCGTCCTGCATGATGTGGGCGATCTCGTATCCGTACGCCGGGTCGTAGGACACGACGGCGGTGTTGGTCGAGGCCAGCAGCGGGCTGTGACCATCGGCGTGCTGCAGTCCTTCACCGGTCAACGTGGTTCGTCCGGCCGTGGCGCCGATCAGGAAGCCACGCGTCATCTGGTCAGCGGCCGCCCACAGCGAGTCGCCGGTGCGCTGGAACCCGAACATCGAGTAGAAGACGTAGATCGGGATCATCGGCTCGCCATGGGTGGCGTATGACGTTCCAGCGGCGGTGAAGGCTGCCACCGAACCGCCCTCGTTGATCCCCACGTGCAGGATCTGACCGTCGACCGACTCCTTGTAGGCCAGCATCAGCTCGGCATCCACAGGGGTGTAGTTCTGGCCGTGGGGGTTGTAGATCTTGATCGTCGGGAAGAACGAGTCCATACCGAAGGTGCGAGCCTCATCGGGGATGATCGGCACCACGCGGCGACCGAACTCCTTGTCGCGCATCATGTCTCGGAGCAGCCGCACGAAGGCCATGGTCGTGGCGATCTGCTGCTTGCCCGACCCTCGCTTGAGGACCTCGTACGCACTGTCGTCGGGCAGCTTCAGCGGCGCGTGCTCGACCCGGCGGTGCGGCAGTGACCCGCCGAGCTTGGTACGCCGTTCCTTCAGGTACTGGATCGTCGGGTCGTCCTCACCGGGGTGGTAGTACGGCGGAAGGTACGGGTCAGCATCCAGCTGCTCGTCGCTGATCGGGACGCGCAGCGTGTCACGAAGGCCCTTGAGGTCGGTGAGGGTGAGCTTCTTCATCTGGTGCGTGGCGTTTCGGCCGGAGAACTGCGTACCCAGGCTGTAGCCCTTGATCGTCTTGGCGAGGATGACTGTGGGCTGGCCGGTGTGGTCCATGGACGCCTTGTAGGCGGCATAGACCTTGTGGTAGTCGTGGCCGCCGCGCTTGAGCTTCCAGATGTCCTCGTCGGTCATCTTCTCGACCATGCTGCGGGTGCGCGGGTCGCGGCCGAAGAAGTGCTCCCGGATGAAGGCGCCGTCGTTGGCCCGGTAGGTCTGGTAGTCGCCATCGGGTGTGGTGTTCATCAGGTTCACCAGTGCACCGTCGCGGTCCTGGGCCAGCAGCGGGTCCCACTCGCGACCCCAGATCGCCTTGATGACGTTCCAACCGGCCCCGCGGAAGGTGGCCTCGAGCTCCTGGATGATCTTGCCGTTGCCACGGACCGGGCCGTCGAGGCGCTGCAGGTTGCAGTTGATGACGAACGTCAGGTTGTCGAGCTCGTCGTTGGCGGCGACCTGAAGCAGGCCGCGCGACTCGGGCTCGTCCATCTCGCCGTCACCCAGGAAGGCCCAGACGTGCTGCTGGGAAGTGTCCTTGATGCCACGGTTCTGCAAGTACCTGTTGAACTGCGCCTGGTGGATGGCATTCATCGGGCCCAGGCCCATGGAGACAGTCGGGAACTCCCAGAAGTCCGGCATGAGACGCGGGTGGGGGTAGGACGACAGCGCCAGCGGCTTGCCGTCTACCACATGGCTGTGCTCCTGGCGGAACCCGTCCAGCTGGGCCTCGGACAGCCGGCCTTCCAGGAACGCCCGGGCATAGATTCCGGGGGAGGCGTGGCCCTGGACGTAGATCTGGTCGCCGCCGCCTTCGTGGTCGCGGCCTCGGAAGAAGTGGTTGAAGCCGACCTCGTACAGCGTCGCAGCCGAGGCATAGGAGGAGATGTGGCCGCCCACGCCGACGCCTGGCCGCTGCGCACGGTGGACCATGATCGCGGCGTTCCACCGCACGAAGGCGCGGTAGCGACGCTCGACCTCCTCGTCGCCGGGGAACCACGGCTCGGCCTCCGGGGCGATGGTGTTGATATAGCTCGTCGCGGTCAGCGAGGGCACCCCCACCTGGCGCTCGCGGGCTCGTTCGAGCAGCTTGCGCATGACATAGCGGGCCCGGGTCCGGCCGACGGAGTCGATGATCGAGTCAAGAGAGTCCAGCCATTCCTGGGTCTCCTCGGGGTCGATGTCCGGGATCCGGCTGGGGATGCCGTTGAGGATGGGTCCGAATACGTCGCGTGCCATCACGCTGCGTCCTTTCTCGTGACGAGCCGGTCACTGACGCCGTCGAGGATCGGTGGTGTCGACAGGTGTGCTCTGGTGACCTCAGCCATCCTCTAACAAAGTCCGGCGAACGTCACAACGCCCAGGAGCTACTGCCCGGTATGCCGCGTCCGGCAGCCGCGCGGATCCGGTCCGATACCAAGGCAGTTTCCGCGTCTGCTTGCAAGATTCCCTCAGACCTAGTGGACTACGTCGAGAAGTATCCAATGATCGGGCGCGAGTCTGGTCCACGTCAGAGGGGAACACTCGTGGTTGCGACCGCGGAAGCCGCGGCGACGAACGGTTCGGTGGCAAAGCTTGGCTTTGCCGCTGGACAGGTAGTCCAGGAGTACGGATACGACCAGGACGTCGATGACGACTTCCGTCTGGCGATCGAGGAGATATGTGGCTCCGAGCTCGAGGACGAGAACTACGGCGACGTCGTCGATGCGGTGGTCCTGTGGTGGCGCGAGGATGACGGTGATCTCATCGACGCGCTCGTGGACGCACTGACGAACCTTGCCGAGCGTGGGTTCATCGTGCTGCTCACGCCCAAGGCCGGCCGCGCCGGACAGGTCGACCCCAGCGATATCCAGGAGGCCGCCGTGACGACGGGGCTTCATTCGTCCGGTAGCACCAACGCCGCCCGAGACTGGAACGGGAGCCGTCT
>JAYSQH010000151.1:0-5199 GCA_043721655.1 Phycicoccus sp.
ATCGAACAGGAAACCCTCTTGTGGCACCAGTACTACGCGGCTGCGAAGTGAGCTGAACCTGACGTCGCGCAGGTTCACACCGTCGATCTCGACGGTGCCCACCGTCGGGTCCATCAGGCGCGTGAGCAGCTTGGCCAGCGTCGACTTGCCGGAGCCGGTCTCTCCGACGATGGCGACGCGCGACCGTGGCGCGATCTCAAGGTCGATGTCGTGCAGCACCGGCTCGCCACCCGGATAGGCGAACCCGACACCGTCGAAGACCACGGTGATCGGGCCGCGCGGGAGTGACCTCCCCAGCTCAGCGGGATCGGCAACGTCGGCCGGTGTGTCGATCACGGCGATCACCCGGCGCCACCCCGCGACAGCGTTCTGCATCTCGTTGAGGATCTCGGTGGCGGTCTGCACCGGCTGGGTGAACAGCTGCACAAGGAAGAGGAAGGCGAGCAGCTCGCCCAGGCTCAGCTGCCCGTGAACCGCCAGGACCGTTCCGACCACGACGATGATCGCCGTCGTCAGTCCGGAGACGAGCTGGCCCGAGGTGAACGCGGCCACGGCCTTGATCTGCGCGGAGACCGAGGCGCGGCGGTGGTTCTCGATGGCGGTGTCGATGCGGGCGGCAGTGCGGTCCTCAACCCCGTATGCGCGGATGGTCGCCGCGCCGACCACGGACTCCGACACCGCTCCCAGCAGCTCGCCGACCCGTTCACGCACGAGGGTGAAGGCCCGGCCGACGATGCCCTGGAACCGGCGGATCAGGAGGAACAACGGCACAAAGCAGATCCACACGACGGCTGCGAGGATCGGGCTGTAGATCACCATCATCACTGTGGCCAGGGTCAGCTGGCCGAGGGACACGATCAGCATCAGCCCGCCAAACTGCACGAACATTGAGATCGTGTCGACGTCGCTGGTCACCCGCGAGACCAGCGAACCACGCCGCTCAGTGTTCTGGGTGAGCATCGAGAGGTCGTGAATGTGCCGAAAAGCCTTGATCCGCAACGTCGCCAAGCCGCTCTCCGATGCGCGGAACAAGCGGATGTTGACGAAGTATGAGGTGACGGCTGTGAGGACGACACCGCAGGCGGCCAGCAGAACCAGCTGCAGAACCAGCCCGATGTCAGGGCCGGACCTGGCCATGATCCCGCGGTCGGTTGTCTGTTGTACGACGAAGGGCACGACGACCCGGCCCACTGTCGAGATCAGGGCCAGGCTCACAGTGACGCCAATGCCCTTGCGCAGCTCCGGCGACAGCTCGAGGCCTCGTCGCAGGGTCGCCCAGGTCCCGAGGTGGTGACTGGACTCGATGCCGCTGGCGTCCTTCGAGGCGCGCGAACGAGTGGACGGGCTCATGCGCTGGCTCCCTGCGCGTCGAGGCGGTCCTCGTCGGCAAGCACGGCAGCACGCTGGGCAGCCTCGCGGGCGTAGGCGGTGACCAGCCGGGCGTATCCGGCGCAGCGGTGCAGCAGCTGTTCGTGGGTGCCATGGTCAACCACGCGGCCGTTCTCCATGTAGACGACGTCGTCGGCTGATGCGATCGTCGCCATCCGGTAGGCCACCACGAGCACCGTCGTCCCGAGACTGGACTCACGCAGCGAGGCCAGGATGGCCTGCTCGACGCTCGGGTCCACAGCACTCGTGGCATCGTCCAGCACCAAGAGCTGAGGGTTTCGGATCACCGCTCGTGCCAGGGCGATTCGCTGTCGTTGGCCGCCAGACAGGCTGGCGCCCCGCTCACCGACCCTGGTTTCGAGGCCATCAGGTAGCGCTGCGACGAAGCCGTCAGCCTGGGCGATGCGCAGCGCCTGCCACACGTGCTCGTCGTCCGTGTCGACCCCCAGTGCGACGTTGCCGCGAACGGTGTCGTCGAACAGGAACGTCTGCTGGGCGACAAGCGAGCCGACCTCGGGCACACCACCGCGGACAACCTCGCGCAGGTCGATGCCGTCCAGGCGAACGACACCCGAGTCCGGGTCGATCAGCCGCAACACCAAAGAGGCCAGTGTCGACTTGCCGGAGCCGGTGGGTCCGACCAGCGCAGTGGTACCACCAGCGGACACGTCGATGGTGACCGAACGGACCGCCGGGCTGGTCTTGGTGACGGTGCCGTCCTCACGACTCACGTCATAGGAGTACGACACGTTGTCGCTCTGCACGCGACTCGCGCCATCACGCACGAGCCGGCGATCGCCATACTGCATGCCACCTTTGGCCTGCAGGACGGCGTCAACACGCTCCCAGCCGACGACGGTGCGCGGAAGCTCGGCGAGCACCCACCCCAGGGCGCGCACCGGGAAGGAGAGCAGCGAGAAGAGGTAGGCGATCTGGACAACCTCGGCGGCGGTCAGGTCGCCGCTGGCGACTCTGGCCGTTCCCACCGCGAGGACAGCCAGGGTGCCCAGTGTGGGGATGCCCTCGATCGCAGGGTCGAACAGCCCACGGGTGCGGCCGACCTCGACGTTGGCGTCCTTGAGCCGGTTGGCGACGTGCGTGAACCGCGCTGCCTCGTGGTCCTCACGGCCCATGGACTTGACGACGAGAGCTGCCTCGAAGCTCTCATGGGCTACTTCGGAGACGTCGGCCCGCAGTTGTTGTGACCGTGTCACGAGTGGCGACATGCGGCGCTGGAAAGCAAGGTTTGCGACGAAAAGCATTGGGAATACGAGCATTCCGATCGCCGCGAGAACTGGGTCGACGACGAACATCTGCACCGCCGCCACGAGCAGCATGACGATGACGCCCAGCGCCATCGGCAACGGCTGGAACACCTGCCAGGTCGCCTCTACGTCTGCGTTCGCGTTGGACAGCAGCTGTCCCGACGGGTGGCGGTGGTGCCAGGACAGGGGCAGTCGGAGGTACTGGCGGGTGACGCGACGTCGGTACAGGGCAGCGAGGTTGTTGAACGTGATGCCCGCCGCGATCCGGCGTACGACGATGCCGACAACGTTGACCAAGACGACCGCGGACAGCAAGAAGCCCGCCTGCCAGAGCTGCCCGGCGGACACCTGCCGGGCTTTGATAGCCGGTCCGACGGTCTCGCGGACAACCTTGCCGATCACCGTTGCGGTGGCAACCGTCATGACCCCGTAGACCGCGCTGCCAAGCACCGCCAGAGCGAACCAGCGAGGCTGCTCGCGGATGCCATGACCCACGACGCTCAGGCCGCGTCGAAGGGTGGGTGACGACGCCGACGCCAAGGCTGCCTCCAGACACTGAACAGGGATGACCCACCTTCTCATGGCACGCCGATGCCACCTCGCGTTCGTGAACCGATCACCGACCGCATCCCACCCACCGGGCAGAGCGCCGACTCCAGCGGTCGTTCCCGTGACCCGGGATGTCAGGATGTCGTCATGACCCGGTTAGCCAGCAGCGAGCGCCAAAATCTGTGTGACACCTTCGAACGGGTTGGCCCCGACGCGCCGACGCTGTGCTCCCCATGGCTGACACGCGATCTCGCAGCGCACCTCGTCGTGCGCGAGCGACGACCCGACGTGGCTGCCGGCATCTGGTTGCCAGTCTTGGCCGGCCGCACAGAGCGGGTGCAGAACGCGTATGCCGCGTGGGACTGGCCCCGACTGGTCCAACAGGTCCGCTCAGGTCCGCCGCGATGGTCGCCGATGTCGCTACCCGCGATGGACAAGGCGCTCAACACGGTGGAGTTCCTCGTTCACCACGAGGACGTCCTTCGAGGCGGACCGGGCTGGACCGCTCGGGTGCTCCCCAGCGAGGTCGAGCACGCGCTGTGGGCCATCATCCCCGGGATCACCCGGGTGCGTTTCGCCGGCTCGGCGGTGGGCGTGCGGCTGATCGCACCGTCATACGGCCAACGGCTCGTGCATCCGGCGACCGATCTCGGCACCGTCGTGGTCAAGGGCACGCCGGGCGAGCTGTTGCTCTACTCGATGGGACGTCGGGGCGTCGCGGAGGTCGACCTCTCTGGCGCGGACGAGGCACTCGCAGCCATCTGACCTACCCACGAACGGCGATCTGAACACCGACGAGCCAGGTAGATCGTCCGCGGGTCGAGTTCAGCGGACCGGAAGTCCGTGGGAACGCAGGGCGGCCTTGACCTGGCCGATGGTGAGCTCACCGAAGTGGAAGACACTCGCGGCCAGCACGGCGTCGGCTCCAGCGTCGACGGCGGGTGCAAAGTCCGCGATGGTGCCTGCGCCGCCACTGGCGATCAGGGGCACCTTGACCTCTCGCCGGACGGCCGCAATGAGCTTCAGGTCGAAGCCGTTCTTGGTTCCGTCAGCGTCCATCGAGTTGAGCAGGATCTCCCCCACGCCCATCTCGGCGGCCCTTGCGCACCAGGCGAGCGCGTCCAGCCCTGTCCCCTGGCGGCCCCCGTGTGTGGTCACCTCGAACTCGTCCGTGGCCGAACCCGACTCGTCACGCCGGCGCCTGACATCGGCGGAGAGGACCAGGATCTGGGAGCCGAAGCGATCGGCGATCTCGGCGATCAGCTCGGGACGCGAGATGGCGGCTGTGTTGACCCCCACCTTGTCGGCCCCCGCACGCAGCAGGCGGTCAACGTCGTCAACCGTGCGGACGCCTCCGCCGACGGTCAGGGGGATGAACACCTGCTCGGCAGTCCGTCGCACCACGTCAAGGGTGGTCTCGCGCTGGCCGCTGCTGGCGGTGACGTCGAGGAAGGTCAGCTCGTCGGCCCCCTGCTCGTCGTAGCGCTTAGCTAGCTCGACCGGATCACCCGCGTCACGCAGGTTCTCGAAGTTGACCCCTTTGACGACACGGCCGGCGTCCACGTCAAGGCAGGGGATGACCCTTATCGCGACACTCACGCCCGGCAGCCTATCCGGGCGCCGTTTCCATGAGCCCTCGCACGACACGTGCCTCGTCTACCCTGTCGAGCCACTCATGCACCAACGCATTGAACAGCGTCGACGACTCGATGTGCACGTTGTGCCCGGCCCGGTCGAGCACGGCGAACGTCGCCCGTGGGTACCTCGATCCCGACCACGATCTCGTCCTGGGTGCGACGCCAGGTCTCGGCGTCCTGCACGACCGCAGTCTCGAAGAAGTCACCGACGACCCCAAGACGACTCATCGCCTTGTCGTCGCGCCCGATCACCAGGTGGGGCGGCACGTCTCGGTCAGCGTGCTCCGCGACCATCATCGGCGCCACGGTCTGGCCCATCCCCGGCAGGTCCAGATAGACCCTCCGCCACTCGGGGCGGC
>JAYSQH010000152.1:0-4742 GCA_043721655.1 Phycicoccus sp.
GGGCACCGGCCCACGCGTTTCTTCCCTGCGAAATGGGTGTGACCCGGTGAGCCGGTCACCGAGCGCGCGGGCCAGCTTCGAGGGTCCCCAGCTTTAGCCGTGCCCTTGGGCAGGGACCAGTCGTCATACTTCGGCATGCGCACCAGTGCCACCTGCGGATCCGAGGCGTCGTCACGCCACAGGACTCCCCCGGCTGCGAGCACGGTGGGACGGCTCATCTCGGGCGCACTTCCGCCCAGAGCTCTTCGTAGCACAGGGCCGCCCGGCTGGTCGGGGCGAAGGCGGGGACCGGTGCCCGGCGTTCGGCCATCTGCTCGATGATCGACAGTGCCGGGATCACCGTGTCGCTCACCCGGGTGCCCTCTCGGGGGATCGAGTCGATCACGTCCCGGTGCAGGCGCTTGCGACGGTCGGCCATGGAGAAGAAGGCGACCAGCTCGGGCTTGCTGCCAGCCGAGTCGGCCACGAAACGGGTCAGCTGGTCGAAGGTGCGCAACGACAGTGTGGCCGGGATCAACGGGACCAACAGAGTGTCGGCGGCGTGCAGGACGTTCTCGGACACCAGCGAGATGCTGGGCGGGCAGTCCAGGAACACGACGTCGTAGTCGTCAACGACCCCCTCCAGCAGCTGGCCGAGGCGCCGGGTCCGTCTCTTGGTGTCGTCGAGGTCGAGATCCATGTTGCGGTAGCTGAAGTCGGCCGGCAGCAGATCCAGGTTGTCGAAGTCGGTGGCCTTGATGGCCTCCTCGATCGGACGTTTGCGGGTCACCAGGGCATGACCGCCGCCCTTGACCCGCGCTCGCACCCGGAACAGGTATGTGGCGGCGGCCTGCGGGTCGAGATCCCACAGCAGGGTCCGTCGGCCCTCACGGGCGGACAGGTACGCCAGGTTCACCGCGGTCGTCGTCTTCCCGACACCGCCTTTGATGTTGTACGTCGCGTAGACCTTCACCGCCCGGCGCCCCCGAGCTGGTCCATCATCTGCTGGCTAGCCGGCCGGGCGAAGCGGGCGAAGGTGCCGTCGAACTGCCGGCGGGCCCGGTCCTGCTCAGCGTCGAGATGGGCAATGAGCTCGCCCATCGCCAACATCGCCGACGCCGGCGTCCCGTCGGCCATCATCGCCTCGGCGAAACCGCGCAGGGCATGGCTCTGCACCTGGCAGTCCTGGAAACGGCCCAGCACGTCCTGCAAACCCTTGAGGTCGGCCACAGCCCGTTTGCGCGGGCCGCTGGCGACCACCGGCGCGCCCACCTCGATCGCGTAGCGCAGCTCCTTGCACCTCTTGCGCAGCGCGTGGACGTCCGTAGCCGGCGACTCGGCGCAGATCGCGGCACCGCCACGCACGACTTGCCGATAGGCCCGCGAGATGCTGCGGTCGGCCCAGGTCCCGGCCGACAGCCGTTCCCGACCCGAATCGTCCGTGGCCTCGCTGAGCCTGGTCAGCTCCTCGCCCCACTGCCTCAGCAGCCGCCCGAACCTGGCGGAGCGCAGTTCGCGCACCAGGACCCGTCTTTCAGCAGCACGTCGGGTGCGCAGGTGCGCCGCGAAGGGTTCCAGGTCGGCGCGGTTCGCTGCCACCAGCCACCCAGCCATGGTGGGAAGGTCCAGTTCATAGACGTCCAGGTCCCGCACCGGTGTCGTCATGTCGCCGAACCCCTTGAACACCGGCTCCCAGCGGCTGCGCATCACCTGGGGCAGGACCGCCCGTCCCAGTTTGAGCGTCGATCTCGTCCGGCGTACCGCAACCCGAAAATCGTGCAGGAACTCGGTGTCCACGTCGTCAAGCAGACCGGGAAGGTTCTCTCGCATCGTCGCCAGGAAACCGCTCAATGCCGTCGCCAGAAGCAGGATCGCAGGCGCGGCGCGGTCCGCGACATCGGGCTCCGGTGCAGAGTCGGGCTCGCGCGCACCACCGTGCTCGACCGCCCGCAGCCCAACACCGACCAGCAGACCAGCGGCTCGTCGCGCCTGATCGTCGTAGCCGCGCAGCGTGCGCACCGTGAGCTGGGCCGGTCCGGTGGCCCCGGAAGCGGGCTCGTCCAGCTCAGCTCGGGCCACGGTCTTCCCGTCGTCGTTGAGCAGCTCCAACCGTCGCCGCCGCCGCGTCTCCTGCGAGGTCACCATCAGCGCGCGGATGCCGGCCACGGGAGCGATGACCTCTCGAACGCGGCCCGCCGGCAGAACGTCGGCGCGCGCCGGCCACCGCAGATCCGACGCGGGCACCGCGACACTGACAGCCGTGTCCGTCCCCTCCAGGACGAGCAACCTCCCGGAGGCGACCACCTGGTACTCCAGCCTGAGGCCCGCGGCCAGCAGCCGCCGGTCGAACGTGTCCAGTCGGGCCCGGCGTACGGACGTCTTTGGCCCGGTCACCACTGAGAACCGGGCGGAGAGAGCGGCGACAATCACCTCGAGATCCAGCCGACCCTCGTTGGCCGCCTGCAGAGTCCGGGTCGGGCTTGTCATGGTGCCGACATCGTAGCCAGCCGTCGCGACTCAGCGGCACTGCCGCTGAATACATCGGCGGTCAGAAGATGACGGGAACAGCATCCGGTCTGCCGAAGTAGTAGCCCTGGCCGCATTCCCACCCCTGGGCACGCAAGATATCCGCCTGCATCTTGGTTTCTATACCTTCCGCGATGCCAGTCAGGTGCATGCCTTTGACCAGGCCGTTCAGTCCATGGGCGAGCGCGTTGCCCTGGCTGTCGCCGGCGGTGAGGTCATGCACGAATCGCAGGTCGAGCTTGACCCCTGTCACGGGCAGGTCCCGTAGCACCGCGATGGAGGAGTATCCGGTGCCGAAGTCGTCGACGTGTATGCCGACACCGAGCCCACTCAGGGAGGTCAGGGCGACGTTTGCCGAGTCCACCAGACTCAGGACGGCCGTCTCGGTCACCTCGATCACGATCCGGACGGGGTCGACCCGGTGTCGTGCGAGCGTCTCCCTCACGCTTCTGAGCCAGCCTGGCGCCGCCAGCTGGACCGCCGAGACGTTGATGCTGATCGGACCTGGCAGGTCCGGACGCTCGGCGATCAGTGCGCAGGCCTGGTCCAGGACCTGGGCGCCGATGGTGGTGATCAGCCCACTGTCCTCGGCGACGTCGAGGAACTCCCCCGGGCTGAGCAGGCCACGGGTGGGGTGCATCCAGCGCACGAGCGCCTCATGTCCGACCACATGTGCTTCGGCCAGGGCAACGATCGGTTGGTAGTACACGACGAACTCCCGGCGGGTGATCGCGTCACGCAACTCGTCCTCGACGGTGAACCGGGCCATCGCCTGGGAGTGCATCTCGTCGTCGAAGAAGTGCCAACGCGCCCGCCCTGCGGCTTTGGCGCGGGATAACGCGAAGTCTGTGTCGCGCAGCAGGCTCTCCGGCGTCGAGGTCGAGGTCGAGATGGCGATACCGATTGAGGCAGTCGGCACAATCCGGTGACCTTGTAGCTGCAGATCGACCGCGATCGAGGCGGACACCCGCTCGGCGCAGTGTTCGACCTCAAGGCCGTCGCGGACGTCGTGGACGAGGATGACGAACTCATCGCCACCGAAGCGCCCGACGCGGTCCCCGGGGTGCATGGCGGCCACGATCCGGTCCGCCACGATGGCCAGAACCTCGTCTCCGGCGCCGTGGCCAAGAGACTCGGTGACGACTTTGAAGTGGTCCAGTTCGACCAAGAGTGCCCCCACCGAAGTGCCCAGACGCTTCGCGGCACGCAGATCGAGCGCCAACGTGTCCAGGATCCAGGCCCGGTTGTGCAACCCGGTCAGCGGATCGTGCATAGCCTGGTAGGTCAAAGCCTCCTGGGCCTGATGCTCGGCGGTGATGTCCTCCACCTGGACCATAAGCAGGTTCGGCTGGCCGTCCCCGTCGCGGATCAGCACGGTCATCCGTCGGACCCAGACTGTGGCGCCGTCGGCCCGCACCAGACGCAGGGTCACGGCGCCCCCGTCGCTCTCTCCGGCGATGGTTCGAGCGCGGGCTTGGCTAGCTTCTTCGGCGTCGGCGGGGTGCACGAAGTCAGGGAGCTGATGCGCCAGGAAATATGCTTCGTCGTAGCCAAGCAGATCACACAAGGCGCGGTTGACGACACGGAAGGAACCGTCCAGGTCGGCCAGGGCGATGCCGATCGAGGCGGACGCCATCACGGTGCGGACCAGATCCTCCGCCGCAACCAGGCTCCGCGCGTTCTGGGCCGCTTGCCTCGCCTCGGTCGCATCGCAGGCGATCTCGGACAGGCCGACGACCGTACCGTCCGAGTCACAGATCGGTGAGACGGTCAGCATGACCGTGAAGCACGTTCCGTCCTTGCGGCGTTCGACCCTCTCGAAGTTGACCACAGACTGGCCGGCGCCGACCTTTGCCAAGACGGGATCCGCTTCCCCTGTTCTACCCTCGGCGCTCAGGAGGGTGACGGATGTGCCGATGATCTCCTTGCTCGAGTAGCCGTACAGTCTTTCGGCGGCCGGGTTCCAGCTCGTGATGGTGCCGTCCAGCGTGCTGGAGATGATGGCTTCGCCGCTGAACTCGACGACCGCCGCCAGATGCTGGGCGGCCTCGTAACTCTGCCTCAACTCAGTCACGTCGTGGACGATTGCTGGGGCGAGGCTGACCGCGCGGACCTTCGACTTGATCGCGTCACGGGCTGCCGCAGCCGCCAAGACGTCGTCCTCGTTGTCTCGGGAGGGGGATCGTCGGCCCTTCGAAGGCATGTGCTCTCCCCTCGAGTCATTCGCAAGGACTCGA
>JAYSQH010000153.1:0-3707 GCA_043721655.1 Phycicoccus sp.
GCTCGATCCGAGCCCACATCTCGTCCGTGAGTGCCTGAGTTCTCGACATCACCAGAGAATCAGGCCTCAACCCCGCTCAACATGGGAGACACGCCCTAGGCCTCGACGATCGAGACACCGAGCAGCACCGCGCCCAGCGCGCTGACCAGACCCACTGTTGCCCAGATGCCTTTGAGGGTGGGGTTTTTGACGAAGGTGTGCAGCGCGGCACCGACACCCGACAGCGCGACGAGGCTCAGCTTGACCATCAGGGTCGTCTGGTAGGCATCGCTTTCGCCACCGGCCCCTGCGAGCATCCAGCCGCCGGTCAGGATGAGCACCGCGAACGCGGGCCAGGACACCCAGGCGAAGGCACGCGCCGCCGGGGCGATCGCGTCGGGGGCCACCCGCCGTAGCGGTCCCATCAGCGCCGCAAGGACAATCTGGCCGCCCACCCAGATGGTCGCCGCGAGCACGTGAAGGGTCAGTTGGACGACGTGGAGGTCGATTGTCAGCATCCCAGCATCCAACACTGGTGCCCTTGATGCGTTTGCCCAGGGGGGTCGCACGGCAGAATGTCCACGTGTCCCCATCCTTGCTCCCGTCCTCTCTTCAGCCCGACCCGCAGCCATCCCTCGCCGCCGAGACTGCCCGGCGGCTGAAGCGGGACGTCCAGGGTCTCGTCTGCGCTGTCGTGCAACAGCACGACAGCGGCGAGGTGCTGATGGTCGGCTGGATGGACGACGAGGCACTTCATCGCACGCTGACGTCTGGGCGGGTGACGTTCTGGTCCCGTAGCCGTGGTGAGTACTGGCGCAAGGGGGACACCTCGGGTCATGCCCAGTACGTCAAGAGCGTTGCCCTGGACTGTGACGGTGATGCCCTGCTTGTCCGTGTCGACCAGATCGGCGTGGCCTGCCACACCGGGGCGCACTCCTGCTTCGACGACCACGATTTAGCTGCGGTTCAAGGACATCCGGATGAGTGAGCCCACTCCCGACCTCAGGTATGGCGTGACCTGGCCTTCGCTGCAGACGTTCACCGAGCTGGCTCGCACCCGTCGCGTCATCCCGGTGGTGCGCCGGCTGCTTGCCGATGCCGAGACTCCGGTGGGTGTCTATCGCAAGCTCGCCAAGAATGCACCGGGCACCTTCCTGCTGGAGTCCGCCGAGCACGGAGGAGTGTGGTCCCGCTATTCCATCGTCGGTGCCGCCTGCAGTGCCGTCCTGACCGAGAAGGACGGCCTGACCTACTGGATCGGCGCGCCTCCGGTGGGCGTTCCTACCACTGGCAATCCGCTGGAGGCGTTGCGCGACACCGTTTCTACGCTCGCGACCGACCCCATTCCGGGCCTGCCGCCGTTGACCGGTGGCATGGTCGGGGCGATCACGTATGACGCGGTGCGGCGCTGGGAGAAGGTCCCCGACAACGCGCCCGACGAGCTGCGCCTGCCCGAGCTGGCCATGATGCTCGCCACCGACCTTGCGGTGCTGGACCACGCCGATGGCTCCCTGCTTCTGGTGGCCAACGCCGTGAACTACGACGCGACGGACGAGCGGGTTGAAGAGGCCTGGACCGACGCCGTCAGCCGGCTCGACCGGATGACTGCCGATCTCGCCGCCTCGGCGCCCAGCACCGTCGCCGTCGTGGAACCCACAGCGCCCGAGGCTTCCAGCAACCACACGCCCCAGCAGTTCTTCGCGATGGTCGAGGCCGGCAAAGAGGCAATTCGAGCTGGTGAGGTCTTCCAGGTTGTTCTCTCCCAACGGTTCTCGGTCGACTGCCCGGCCGACGCGCTCGATGTCTATCGCGTGCTTCGCGCCTCGAACCCAAGCCCTTACATGTACCTGCTACGGCTCCCGGCACCGGACGGCACGGCATACGACGTCGTGGGTTCGAGTCCGGAGGCGCTGGTCAAGGTCACCGGGAGACGGGCCATCACCCACCCGATTGCGGGCTCGCGGCCGCGGGGTGACACACCCGAAGCTGACGTCGCCAACAGCGAGGACCTGCTGGCCGACGCCAAGGAGCGTTCCGAGCACGTGATGCTCGTCGACCTGTCGCGCAACGATCTCCAGAGGGTCTGTCGTGCAGGCACCGTCGACGTGGTCGAGTTCATGACGATCAGGCGCTACAGCCACATCATGCATCTGGAGTCCACCGTGGTTGGCGACATCCGGCCCGAGCAGAGCGCCTATGACGTGCTCGTCGCGACGTTCCCCGCCGGCACGCTCTCCGGGGCGCCCAAACCGCGTGCCATGGCCCTGATCGACGAGCTCGAGCCGAGCCGCCGCGGCATCTATGGCGGAGTGGTCGGCTATCTCGACTTCCACGGCGACCTCGACATGGCCATTGCGATCCGCACCGCGGTCATCAAGAGCGGCAGGGCGTACGTCCAGGCCGGCGGTGGGATTGTCGCCGACTCGGTGCCGCGTCTGGAGTTCGAGGAGAGCGTCAACAAGGCGGCGGCGGCTCTGCGGGCGGTCGCCTCTGCCGTCGGGCTACGGGCCCCGTGATCGAGCGACTCTCCAGTAAGCGGACGGTGCTCGTCCTGGTGCTGGTGAGTGCCTCGCTGATCCTGGTCAGCGGTTCTCGCGAGTGGGTCTCGGGCTCGATCGGTGATGCCGCGCTCGGCGCAACTGCGTTGCACGGCAAAGGATCTGACGTCGCACCAGGAGCTTTGGCTGCTGCGCTCGTGGGCCTGGCTTCTGCAGTTGCCGCGACGACGGCCGGCCCGGTTGTGCGACTCATCGCGGCCACTTCTGCATCGCTGGCTGCCGTCCTCGGCGCCGGTGTGGCTATCTCGGTTCTCGTCGACCCAGACGGCGCGCTGGGCGAGCTTGCGGCTGCTGGCACCGGCCGGACCGGAGTCGTCATCGGGCACGGTCAGGCCGGGAGCTGGGTCTGGGTCACGCTGGCGGCGACACTCGTCATGGGGCTGGGTGGGCTGGGCGCGCTGGTGGGATCGCGCCGCTGGGACGGGCTCTCGAGCAGGTATGACGCTCCGGTTCCGGGCCAGACCCTTCAGCCTGACGCGGGTCTCGACGCAGGTGTCGAGCAACCGCGCGGTCGCGATTCGGACTGGGACCAGATCTCCCGTGGTGAGGACCCCACGGTCGAGGAGTCAAGCCGATAGAGGCTTTGCGGCTGGCTGCGGCTGACACAATGACGCCAGGGCTAGACGAACGGCAGCAGATAGCAGACCGTCGCACTGAGGAGAAACCCATGGCAGAGCACGGACACGGACACAGCACGGCAGCCTGGGCTGCCGTCGGGATCTTGTTGGCCGCAGTGTCCCTGATCTGCCTGGCCGTGGTGATCACCAGCTGGCCGTTGGCAATCGTCGGCATCGTTCTCATGGTCGTCGGCCTCGCAACAGGGAAGGTCCTGGCCATGGCCGGCTTCGGTGCCACCAAGCCCGACCGGACGGGCGCAGGCACCGTCGTTCGCTGATCGGCCTCGTTCCCCGGGATCGTGCCTGGGGGTCGGTTCGGACCGGCTCCGGTTCGTGGATAGCCTTGACCGGTGTCCACTGTCCTCGACGAGATCATTGCCGGCGTCAGGGAGGACCTTGCCGTTCGACAGACCCAGACCTCTCTGGATGACCTGAAATCCCGTGCGGAACGGATCGCACCGGCGCACGACGCGATCGCGGCTCTCAAGGACGGCCACGGGGTCAAGGTCATCGCCGAGGTCAAGCGCTGGAGCCCGAGCAAAGGCGCTCTGGC
>JAYSQH010000154.1:0-1813 GCA_043721655.1 Phycicoccus sp.
AAATCGGTCCTCCAACAGCGGCTGAAAGAGCGTGACATTGGTTGGAGCGATGTTGAAGAGGTGGAGACGGTTGCCATCCCGATGGGGTTACGCGTGCCACCGCCGCAGCGTGTTGTGGCGGTTGGTGCCAGCGGAGGCGGGATCCACCCGGCAACCGGCTATTCGCTAACCACGAGCCTGCACGTCGCGCCGCTGCTCGCCCAGGGCATCGTGGATGCCCTGCAGCGCCGAGCGACGCCAACAGCTGTAAGCGAAGCGGCCTGGGCTGCGATGTGGCCCGATTCACGTCGTCGGGCGCGGGCGCTGCAGGAGTACGGCCTCGACGTCATGCTCGGCATGGATCGGGGCGGTCTTCAGCGTTTCTTCGACCAGTTCTTCACGCTGTCGCAGGATGATCAACGCTCCTATCTCGGCCCCGCCACCGGGGGTGCCGAGATCGCGCGGCTCATGTCGCGGCTGTGGTTGGGCTCGCCCAACGCGCTGCGTCTGGCCCTCGCCAAGGGCGACCCGAGGCGGCTCCTGCGAGCTCTCAGCTAGCGGCTCGCTTCCGTTTGGCGGCCTCGCGTCGGATGATGATCGGCCAAGTGATGAGACCGACCGCGGTGAAGATGAACCACTGCATGGCGTAGGAGAGGTTGGTGCCGCTGTCCTGCGCGGTCGGTTTTACCAGCGAAAGTGGCTGGGGAGGTGTGGGAGTTTCCCCGGTGAGTTCGATGTAGACCGGTGCCAGTCTGGTTGGCGTCTGCAGCGAGATGCGTTGGATATCGATCCGAGCCATTTCCCTCAGTACGCCCTTGGCTGGATCGGTCGGCCCGATGCCTCCACTGGTTTGGGAGGGTCGCAGTACGCCCCGGACGGACACGGTGCCCGTTGCCGGCGGTGCTTCGGGGAGCGGTCCTCCGACGGTAGCTTCGTAGGGCACGAACCCTCGGTTGACCAACACGGCCTGCTCCTGCTCGCCGTCAACGAGCAGTGGCGTCACCACGTGATAGCCGGGGCGGCCCTCGTAGGAGCGGTTGGCGATCAGCACCTGATGCTTTTGGTCATACGTGCCCGACACGCTCACCTGCCGGAACTCGACATCGGGCAACGCTCCAAGGGTGGCGGAGTCGGGCACGACCGAACGCAACGGTACCGGGTCCTTCGCCTGCCGCTCTTTCACCAGCTTGTTCTGATGCTGACGCTGGTGATACCGGTCGAGTTGCCACTGGCCCAGGATCGGCATGGCGATGGCGCCGACGAGACCAAGCAGCAGGAACGCCAACCACTTGGGTTTGAGCAAGAAGCGATACATCACCCGAGACCGTACCGGTCGGCGACCTCAGGAGTGGAACACGGCCTCGCCGGCAGGGCCACGCAGCCGGGCCTCAAGCCGCGGCTGCTGGCCATGCTCGATGGCAAGCGATGTGCCCAAGGCCTGCAGCATGCGGTTCACGTGTTCGGGCTGAGGGTGGGTGGCAGAGATCGAGACGAGTGACAGACCCTGCACCGACGTGGTGGACGGGTGCACGGTGGAGCCCCAGGCGAGGATGAACGGCACGAGGCCGCCGTCATCACCCAACGGCGGCGACGTGAGTTCCCACGCAAGCGTGCCGCCGTCGGGCGTGGCCCGCGACATGGCGCGGGCCGGCCCCGGGTCGTACCCGGCAGCCTTCGACGCAGCCAACGCAGCAGCCATGTCGGGGACGCTCACAGCCCAGGTGATCAGACGCGCCGAGGTTATGTGATCGATCAGAAAGGGCCGTGGTCGATCCGGCTCGGGCTGGCGAGGGTCGGGCCCCACGATTTCGAGGTAGACGCCGTCGCCGAGTGA